>JAJNQE010000012.1 GCA_021154985.1 Hydrogenophaga sp. | reverse complement strand
CTTCTCGATCTGCTCCAGCGCGCCATAAATGATGCGCTCGGCGACTGCTTTCTTGCCGCCTTCCATGATCACGTTCATGAACTTGGAGAGCTCGACATTGCCGAACTTGGGATCCGGCAGGATTTCACGTTTAGGGACTTCGCGACGACGTGGCATTTTTTCACCTCATATTGCTTCAGTTGGCGTCTTTTCGGACACCGCGAGAACCCAGCAAGGCCCTCACTTACTCAACCCGACGCCGACATGGCGCTTTGGGGTCACTACGTTCAACACGGCTTGCCGGCCGGTCAAACACCGAAAAACCAGAGTTACTTGGCCTTGGGCTTCTTCGCACCGTACTTGGAGCGCGACTGCTTGCGGTCTTTCACGCCTTGCAGGTCGAGCGAACCGCGCACGATGTGATAGCGCACACCGGGCAAGTCCTTGACACGACCACCGCGAACCAGCACGACGCTGTGTTCCTGGAGGTTGTGGCCTTCGCCGCCGATGTAGGAGATCACCTCAAAACCGTTGGTCAGGCGCACTTTGGCGACTTTACGCAGAGCGGAGTTGGGCTTCTTGGGGGTCGTGGTGTACACACGGGTGCACACACCGCGACGCTGCGGAGAGTTTTCCATGGCCGGGCTCTTGGATTTGGTCTTTTCGACCTCCCGGCCGTGGCGCACGAGTTGATTGATGGTTGGCATTGAAAACGTCCCTAAACGTTTGGAAAAAGCGAAAACGACAAAGCTCTTCGGAAAATTCCGAAAAGCCCGCTAATGTAGCACGGGGGTGGCGCCCTGGCAACGCAGGGGCCGGCAGGTCACTGAATCCAGAGGCGGATGGCGTCCCAGGCGCGGCCAAACACGCCGCTTTCTTCCACGGTTTCCATGACGACCAGCGGAATTTCGGCCACCGTGGCGCCGCTGGCCAGTGTCACGCGCAGCTTGCCCAGCGCATCACCACGGTTGAGCGGGGCGACCAGCGGGTCGGGCCGGAGCACCTCGGTTTTCAGGCGCGCGCCTTCACCGGCAGGCACGGACACGACCACGCCTTCGGGGCGACCGAGCTTGACCTGCTCGGCCTTGCCCTTCCAGATGCGGGGCGTGGCCACCGGCTCACCCGCTGGGAACAGGCGCACGGCGTCAAACGCGGTGTAGCCCCAGTTCAGCAGCTTCTGGGTTTCAGCGGCGCGGGCGTTTTCGCTGGTGGCGCCGAGCAAGACGCTGATCAGTCGCCGCTGGCCCTGTGCACCTTCGCCCAGACCGCTCACCTGACGCCGAGCCGTGGCCACGAGGCAATAGCCGGCGGCGTTGGTGTGTCCGGTCTTCAGACCGTCAACGCTGGGGTCGCGGAACAGCAGCAGGTTGCGGTTGGTGTCGTTCGCTGCGGGCGTGCCGGGGTAGCGGTATCGCTGGATCGCGTAATACGGCACGTACTGCGGAAAGTCGGTCATCAGGCGGTTGGCCAGGATGGACAGGTCGCGGGCGGTGGTGGTGTGTCCGGCTTCGGTGAGGCCTTCGGTGTTGCGGTAGCTGGTTGACTTCATGCCCAGCGACTTGGCCTGCGCGTTCATGAGCTCCACAAAGCGCTCCACCGAACCCGCCACACCTTCGGCGAGTGCGACCGTGGCGTCGTTGCCCGACTGGACGATCATGCCCTTGATCAGGTCTTCGACCGGCACCTGCATCTTGGGGTCGATGAACATGCGCGACCCCGGCATTTTCCAGGCACGCTCGCTCACACCAAAGGTCTGCGTGAGGCTGATCTTGCCGGCCTTGAGCGCGTCAAACACGATGTAGGCGGTCATCAGCTTGGTCAACGACGCGGGCTCGACCGGTTGGTCTGGATTCATGGCGGCCAGCACCTGTCCAGAAGTCACGTCCATCAGCAGGTAGGCCTTGGCCGCCACATCGGGGGGCTGGGGCATCTGGGCGGAAGCGGGCAACACCACGCCGGCAAACAAGAAGGCGGACAGCAAAAGAGAAGAGAAACGACGCAACAAAATCCGGTCCTTGGAAGGAAGTCAAAAAAACTGCGCGACCCTCAGGCCCGCAGGTGACGCAACACCAGCTCCCGCAACATCGGGAGCTGGCCATGAAAAAAGTGGCCGCCACCCGGCACCACCGTCACGGGCAGCACCTGGGGCCGGGCCCAGTCCATGACACTGGGCAGAGGGACCGTATCGTCCTGCTCCCCATGAACGACCAGGGTTCTGGTGTGGAGTTCCGCTGGCACTGCAGCCACTTCGAAGCGGCTGGCCGCCGTGCCGATGAGCACCACGCGCTGAATGTCGCGCGATGTGTGCAAGCGGGCGACCGCGTAGCTGGTGACGAAGGCCCCGAAAGAGAAGCCCGCCAGGCACAGCGGCCCTTCGCCGGCCTGCGCGGCCACCACGGCGAGCAAGTCGTCGAGTTCGCCGCGCCCTTCGTCGTACACGCCTTCGCTGGCGCCCACACCCCGGAAGTTGAAACGGACAGCGGTCCAGCCGTCCAACACGCAGGCACGCGCCAGCGTCTGCACCACCTTGTTGGTGAGGGTGCCGCCGTGCAAGGGGTGGGGATGCGCAATGACCGCCGTGCCACGTGAGGTGGCATCGGGTCGATCGATGGCCAGTTCGATCAGGCCGGCTGGGCCCGCCTGGGTGAGGATTTCGGTCTGAGCATTCATGTCAGGTCCCCGCAGCTCGCACCGGCTGCGCGGATTCAACGACCCACATCGGACGGCGTCACCAGGCGCTGAACCACCACGCCGTCGCGCAGGTGCGACTCAACGATCTCGTCGATGTCCTGCTCGTCCACAAAGGTGTACCAGACGGCTTCGGGGTAGACCACGGCGATCGGCCCACCCGCGCAGCGATCCAGGCAACCCGCCTTGTTCACGCGCACCTTGCCCGCACCGAGCAAGCCGTGCGCTTTGGCCTGCGATTTGCAACGGTCGAATGCAGCCTGCGCCTTGTGTTGCGCGCAAGAAGCTTCGCCATTGTCCCGCTGGTTGAGGCAGAAGAAGATGTGACGTTCGTAGTAAGACTTGTTGTCGGCCATGAGGGGGGATTTTAGGTGGCGTGTGTGGACACTGCGTTGGGGCGGGACACCGACAGCAGGCCAAAGACGAGTGCGGCAAAAGGCCACAACCAGCCCAACCACTGGGACAAGCCGTGGAAACGGATGAAACGGCCCTGCTCCCAGACCTCCAGCGACTGGGCGAAATAGGGACTGGGCGGCGCGCCGTTGAGCAAGCTCAACGACACCGCCAAGCACAGCAGCATGAGCACGTTGCACAGCCGACGCGGCATGGCAATGCCGGCCAACCCCACCACCAAGGCCAGCACCAGGCCGAGTTGGGCCTGTGGCGTGAGCCAAGCCCAGGCGTGGTCCGGGCCGTAGGTCAGGGCCGCCGACAAACCGGCCACCGCCACGGCGCCGCCCGCAAGCAGCCCGCAAAACACCAGGCGGCGGACCCGCGATCGCATCTCGGCGTACCCCATGAGCAAGGGGGACAACACACACAGGGCGATGCAAAAGGCTTCGGTCAGCAGGCTCAGGGGGACCGGCTCGGTCTCCCGAACGGGCACCCAGGCCAGAAACGGGGTGTCCATCAACAGATCGGTCAAGCCCAATTCAACGCGGTCCCAGACCTGCCCCAGACCAAACGGGACTGGCTGGGGATACAGCAACGCAAACGGCCACAGCGCCAGCAGCACCAGGCTGCCGTGGGCCGACGGCTCAAACCAGTTGGCGCGGATCTGGTTCCATCGCCTCAAGGCGCCCAGCCGCTCGATCAACAGCGCCAGCAAGACCCCGAGCGCCGCACCGACCGCGTTCAAGGCGAAGTCCACGTTGGACGGCACGCGCATGGGCAGGTAGCTCTGCAAGGTTTCCACGGCCAGCGACAGCAGCACCGGAAGTCCCCAGGCCACCAGCCAGGTTCCGCGCCCCTGGTCCGATCGCCGCAGGGCGAGCGCCAGCAGAAAACCCAGCGGCGCATACCCCACCAGGTTGGCAGCGATGTCGAAGCCGGTCCAGTACTGGGGCAGCGGAGCCTGCAGGAAAGCCAGCGGCACCACGCCTTGGTCGCGCCAGCCGGTGAAGGGGTACAGGCTGGCATACACCACCATGCTGGCGAACAGGAACGCCAGTGGCCAGGCGGATGAGCGCGCTCTCAAAGCATCAGAACGGTTTGACGACCACCAGGATCACCGCCACCACCAGCAGGATCACAGGCGCCTCGTTGAACCAGCGGTACCAGACATGGTTGCGGCGGTTGGCGCCTTGCGAAAACCGCTTGAGCATCACCCCGCAGGTGTGGTGGTACCCCAATGCCAGCGCGACGACCAGCAGCTTGGCGTGCATCCAGCCGTTGCCCGCTCCCAGGCCAATGCCGTAACCCAGCCAAAGCCACAGGCCCAGCGCCAAGGCCGGCACCGCCAGCAGGCTGGTGAAGCGCATCAGCTTGCGCGCCATGAGGAGCAAGCGCTCACGTTCAGCCAAGCTGTCGGGCGGCACCATCGCGAGGTTCACGAAGATCCGCGGCAGATAAAAGAGACCCGCGAACCAGCTGGCCACGAAGACGATGTGAAAGGATTTGACCCAGAGCATGCGGTCAGTGTAGCCCCGCCTCCCGCAGAAGCGGGCGCTCGCTGAAAGCAGCGCCAGGCGGCGCAGGACAAAAAAAACCCGGCCTGTTGGGCCGGGTTGGGAAGCCTTTTTGCTGTCACACACTAAGGCGCCCGCTCAGGGAGGAAAAGCGGGGAGCCACCTTTCGGCAGCCCGCCGAGATCGTACACCAATCAACTCGGATATCCAACTTTGACCTGTCAGATCTGACAGGGGCACCCCAAGAAAGTCACAGAGCGGGCGCAGCGACCATGGCTACATCATCTTGGCGAGTTCGAACATCACCGCCGTGCCCAGCGCTTCGCGAATGTTCCCGCGACCCACCTTGGCCATGGACAGCTCGCCGAAACCGGACATGTCGAACGAGCTGTCGTCGGGCGAGATCTCCAGAAAAGGAAATTCGAACACCTCGCGCAGCAGTTCCCGGCGGAAGGACTCGAACGCTTCGCCCTTGATCTCGGAGTCCACGATGATCAGGTTGGGCATGCGGCTGCGCACCGCCTCGCTGGCCTGTTCAAAGTTCACCACACTGTCGGACAACACCCCGATTTCCCGCAGCGCGTCGCGCACATCGGCGCGGATCTGCAGCGCCGGAGACACGGTCAACACATAGATGCCCGAGAGCGACTTGAACATCGACGAGTGATCGTCGGAAAGTTCAACCGCCGAAATGCCGTCGACCGCCTGCACGGTGCGGGTGAACATGGCCGTGAAGCTCACGCCTTCTTCGGTGGTCTCACGATCGATCTCGATGCCGCCAGCGGTCTGCGCGATCTGGCGAATGAGCACCCAGCTCAGGCTGTCGAGCAAGGCAGAACTGGAAGGCGGCACACCATCGTTGGACACACGCACCTGCAGTCGCGCATGTTTCGGCCAGGCGTTCATGTCCATGCGCACGTCGATGCGGCTGCCAAACGGCAGGCCCCAGTCGAGCACTGCGTTGACGAAGGTGTGGGCCACGGTCGGGTCGATCAGCACCTCCACGGGCTTGAGTTTGCGGCGCAGCTCGATGCCGAGCACGCCGAGTTCGTTCTTGCGCTCTTGCAGGATGCCCTCGACCAGCTGCGCCATGTCGACCTTCTCGTGCGACTGGCGGATGCGTCCGCCATAAAAGCGGTTGATCTGCTGCGTGCTGATGCCGGCCATCTTCAGGCGTTCGGCGGGGATGCTCAGGGCGCGGTGCTCCAGTGCGGTGATGCGCTCCTTGGCGAGAAGCAGATCGATGCCGTTTTGCAGTGCACTCACGCCCACGGTGATCTGATCGGCCAGGCCCGCCACCAGGTCGGGCCAGTGCTCGCCCAGCGACCAGGGTTGTTCGGCGGGGCTCCCCGCTTTCACAGCGGCGGGAGCACTGGCATGGTTCTTTTTGACGGACTGCATGGATCGGTGAACAGTTTCGGTGAGGCGGGGATGCGGGTCGTGCTGCGGGCGGTTTGCAGCGGCGCCCAGCAGTCAAAAGCGTTCAGAAAACGGTGTGCAAGGCGTGTAACTTGAAATTATCACCGTCGACCCGAGCGGAACCGTGGGGAGGTATCAATCATTTCTTCTTACCGTGGAGTTCAACACAATGCCGCCACCTTTCGGACGGCCCGAGCCAACGAAGCCTGCGCGCGCAGCGCCGACAGCGACACACAGCCAGGCAGCTCGTTTGCCACAATAGGCCGATGCACAACCCCGCCCCCCACCCCCTCAGCCGCCCCCGCCGCCTGCGCCGGGATCCGTTCACCCGCGATCTCGTGCGCGAGCACCGGCTGAGCCCGGCCGATCTGATCTACCCGGTGTTCGTGCTCGACGGCACCGGCCGGCGCGAGGCCGTGGGCTCGATGCCCGGCGTGGAACGCCTGAGCCTGGACCTGCTGCTGCCCGTGGCCGAGGACTGCGTGGCCCTGGGCATTCCGGTGATGGCCTTGTTCCCGGTGATCGACCAAAGCCTGAAAACGCCGGACGGCCAGGAAGCGCTGAACCCCGATGGCCTGGTGCCGCGTGTGGTGCGCGAACTGAAGAAGCGCTTCCCCCAGCTCGGCGTGATGACCGACGTGGCGCTCGACCCCTACACCAGCCACGGCCAGGACGGCCTGCTCGATGAGCACAACTACATCCTGAACGACCCCACGGTGGAGATCCTGGTGAAGCAGGCGGTGACGCAAGCGCAGGCGGGTGTGGACATGGTGGCACCCAGCGACATGATGGACGGGCGCATCGGCGCCATCCGTGCGGCACTCGAAGCCAACGGCCTCGTGCACACGCGCATCATGGCGTACAGCGCCAAGTACGCCAGCGCGTTTTACGGCCCGTTCCGCGACGCGGTGGGCTCGGCCGCGAACCTGGGCAAGGCCGACAAAAAGGTGTACCAGATGGACCCGGGCAATTCGAACGAGGCACTGCGCGAGGTGGCGCTGGACCTGGCCGAGGGCGCCGACATGGTGATGGTGAAACCCGGCATGCCCTACCTGGACATCGTGCGCCGGGTGAAAGACGAGTTCGCCGTGCCGACCTTCGCCTACCAGGTGAGCGGCGAATACGCGATGCTCAAGGCCGCCGCCATCAACGGCTGGCTGGACCACGACGCGGTGATGATGGAGAGCCTGCTGGCCTTCAAACGCGCCGGCGCCGACGGCGTGCTCACGTATTTCGCACGCGACGCAGCCCGCCTGCTGCGCGGCTGACCCACCCGCCATGCGCGTCTTCCACGTTCAGTCCGGCTCGGTCACCGAGTCCGCCCACCTGCCGATGGTGCTGCCGGCCAAAGGCTATGTGTGGATCGCCTGCGGGCGGCGCGAGTTCGAGCTTGAACAAGGCGCGGTGCAGTCCACCCTGCAAGTGCTCAGCGGCATGACGCTGGTGGACCTGCACATCGCCGACCTGCTCAACAACCAGTTGCCATCGCACTACGACTACACCTCGCAGTACGACATTCTGGTCTTCAGGCGGCTCAGCACAGGGCACAGCGAAACCGATCTGGCGCACCCCGGCGAGGTGTTGACGCAGACCATCAAACGCAGCGGCCCACCGGTGCTGCGGCGCATCGACACCAGCCCGGTCGGGTTCGCGGTGTTCGACCGCGTGCTGCTCACTGTTCACCCCGCCGGTTGCCTGGTGCTCGACCACTACGCCACCCGCCTCATGACCGCGTCAACCGCCGCCTCACGCGCCGCCGGCATTGCCCTGCCGCCCAGCCCGGCCGACCTCATGCTGCGCATCGTCAACCAGATGGTCGACGGTTACCTGGAGCTGCGGCGCGAACTCACGCGCCAACTCGACCACTGGCAGGCCGAGCTGCTGCACCCCAAGGCACTCTTCAACAACTGGGGCTCGCTGCTGGATGCGCGCATCTCGCTGCACCACCTCGACGAGATCTGCGAGGACCAGCGCTCGGCCATCCAGGACTGGATCGAGGCCCTGAACACCTGGGAGCCCAACGAGCACAACGGCGGCCAGCGCGGACTGGAACTGCTCAGGGTGCGATCGCGCGACGTGCTCGAACACATCGAACGCGTGGTGCACCACGTGCGCCGGCTGGAACAGAACGCCGAGACCGCCGTGCAGATGCACTTCTCAGCCCAGAGCAACCGCACCAACGACATCATGCGCACGCTCACCGCGCTGACCGCGATCTTCCTGCCGCTGAACCTGATCGCAGGCATCTTCGGCATGAACTTCGAATTCATCCCGCTGACCCACCTCAAGAGCGGCTTCTGGTGGGCCATGGGGTCCATGGTGCTCACCGCGGCGGTGCTGGGCGTGGTGTTCTGGCGCAAGCGCTATCTGGCGCGAAGCGCGCGCTGAACTTCACACAAAAGGCGGTGCGAGGCCTTCGTTGGCCATCACGCGCTGCAGCGCGGGGCGCGCGAGCATGCGCTGCAGGTAGGGCGCCAGATGCGGCCACGTGCGGGCTGGCGGGCTGTCGAAATCGCGCGTCCAGCGGCACAGCGTGTAGACATACGGATCGACGACCGAATAGGTCTCGCCCATGAACCACGGTCCACCGTGGCGCGCGAGCTCGGCGTCAAGCTGGTCGATCAGCGAGGCCACGCGGGCCTCGGCGCGGGCCTTCACTTCCCCTGCGCCCTGCACATTGCCCTCGCTGACCCAGCGCTCGGGATAGAAATACGCGAGCAGCGCGGTCTGCAGCGAGTTGGTGAGCCAGACCAGCCATTTGTAGGCGTGGGCGCGCTCGGGCGTGCCCAGCGCAGGCATCAAGCCGGCGTGGGGATGGGTGTCGCCCAGGTGCAGGCAGATCGCGGCGGTCTCGTAGAGCACCAGGTCACCGTCGACCAGCACCGGGATCAGCCCGTTGGGGTTGAGCTTCAGGTAGGCCGGCGCCTTGTGCGCGTTGTTGTCCCGGTCCACCGGCACGCGCTCGTACGGAATGCCGAGTTCTTCGAGCACGATGTGCGGCACCATGGCCGCGGTGCCGGGATGGAAGTGCAGCTGGATCATCGCGGGGCGGGCTCGGACACGCCAAACAGTTGCGCGCCGTTGCCCCACGCGATGCGCCGCGCGACATCAGCCGGCAGGCCACCGAGCCAGGTGCGGTAGCCCTGCATGAGTTCGCCGTAGTACTGCCAGCGCTGGTTGACCCAGGTGTCGGAGCCGATCATGAAACGGTCGGGGTACTTCAGCAGCAAAGCGCGCCACTCGGGACAGAGCTGGCCGTCGGCGCACGCCAGACCCGGGCGGTAGGACAGTTCGCCCATCAGTTTCGGGTAGCGCGCAAAGAGTTCGTCCACCCTCGGCGCCGGCACGCCCCCAATGCCCGTGTGTGCCCAGATCAGGCGCATCTTCTGACCTTTGGACGGCGTGTTGGCCATCAGCAGGTCGATCGCCACATCGTCCACATGCGCGAGGATGGCCAGGTCTTTCGCTTCGGCCAGCGCCATGAGCTGTTTCGCCACCGGGCCGTTGGCGTTCGCGCTGTCGTACAGATGGAACTCGCCCAGGCCGCGGTAGGGCCCGGCGGGCGTGCCGCGCGCGAGCTCGGTGTTCACCATGTCCACGATGGTGGGGTCGCGGAACCAGTTGTTGTAGTCGGCGCGGTTGCGGTAGAGCCGCACAAAGGGCACCACCGTCACCCCGGCGGCGCGGGTTTGCTCTCGCGCGGTGGCCAGTGCCTGGGTGCCGTCGTTGGGCCGCGAGTTCGCCACGATGGCGCGCACCCCGCTTTTCTGCATGCGCTCCAGCACATCGGCGATGGGGTGCGGGCAACCCGGGGCTGGTGTGTCGTGGGTGCAGGCCTCGTCGTTGTAGTGCAGGTGGGCGTCAAACAGCGGGCCGCGGTAGTCGGCTGCAGCAGCGGCCGTGCAGACCGCCATCAAAAGGCTGATCAGACCGGTGCGCCGCATGGCCTTCAGCCGATGTGTTGAGCGAAGAAGGCCAGCGTGCGTTCGCGCGCCAGCTTTGCGGCGGCTTCGTTGTACGAGCCGCGCTGGTCGCAGTTGAAGCCGTGGTTGGCTTGGTACACGTGCACCGCGACACCCGGCTGAGCGTTCTTGAACACCTCGACCGTGTCCAGCGGAATCCAGTGGTCCTGGTCGCCGAAGTGGGCCATCACCGGCACGGTCGGTGTGCGCGCCGCGTCGGCGGCGGCCGTCATGCCACCACCGTAATACGGCACCGCGGCCGACAAGCCCTTGAGTGTGCAGGCCGAGCGCCAGGTGAGCAGGCCGCCCCAGCAGTAGCCGACGATGCCGACCTTGCCGGCTTGCGAAGCGTGGTCGATGGCGGCCTGGATGTCGGCCATCACGCCGGGCGCGGGCAAGCCCTCCACAGCGGTCTTGAAGCCGAAGCCGGTGCCCATGTCGGCCTCGGTGTAGCCGAGTTCCACGCCGGGCTGCACGCGGTGGAACGTGGCGGGTGCGACCACGAAATAACCCGCGGCCGCGTAGCCGTCGGCCACCGAGCGGATGTGCGAGTTCACGCCAAAGATTTCCTGCAGCACGACCAGGCCGCCTTTGGCCTTGCCGGTGGGTTCTGCCACGTAGGCGGAGAAGGTGGTGCCGTCGGCGGACTTGAGTTCGATCATCTGTCCCATGGAAGGTCTCCTGTGGTGGGGTTGATAAGTCAGGCGCGCAGCTTGCGCGCCACAAAGTCGAGCCGGTCCTGGCCCCAGAACAGTTCGCCGTCGATCACATAGCTCGGCGCACCGAACACGCTGGCATCGATGGCGGCCTGGGTCTGCTCGTCGTAGCGCGCCTGCACGTCGGGTTGCTGCGACTGCGCGAGGCGCGCGGCGTCCAGACCGCATTCGGCCAGCAGCTCCGCCAGCACCGACATCGACGCAATGTCGCGCTCCTGCGCCCACACGGCGGCGGTCACGGCCCCTGTGATCTTCATGGCGGCCTCGCTGCCGTCGTGCATGGCCACCGCCGTGATCAGGCGCGCAGCCGGATCGCCAGCGACCGGGAAAAACCGCGGCTCGGGGTTCAACGGCACGGCCAGCGCCTGACTGAAACGGCGCAGCTCCAGCAGCCGGTAGGCCTGGCGCTGCGGCGCGCGCTTGGGCAGCGGCAAGCCGCCGGAGAGCGGGAAAATTTTGCCCAGGTCCATGGGCAACACGCGCACGGCGGCGCCGGTCTCGCGCACGAGCGCGGCAAAACGCTCGTGGCCGAGGTAGGTCCAGGGGCTTTGCGGGGCGAAGTAGTAGTCGACTGTGTGACGCATGAGGGTCTCCTAGCGCTGTTGTAATGGTGGCCGTGGCGAGCCCGTGTTGTACGCGATGCCACCACTTTCTGCAGGAGACAGGTTATGGACAAGGCGGTTGGTCGCGTGCTGCTGGTCACGGGCGGTGGACGCGGGATCGGTGCGGCCACGGCGCGCCTGGCGGCCTCACAGGGCTGGGCGGTGGCGGTGAACTACACCGCCAATTCACTGGCCGCCGACGAGGTGGTGCGCAGCATCCGCGAGCTCGGCGGCACGGCGATGTCGGTGCAGGCCGATGTGGCCGATGAAGCCCAGGTGCTGGCGATGTTCGCCAGGATCGACGCCAAGCTCGGGCGGCTGACCGGACTGGTGAACAACGCGGGTGTGGTGGACGTGAGTGCGCGGGTTGACGAGATGAGCCTGGCGCGCCTGAAACGCATGTTCGACATCAACGTGATCGGCTCGATGCTGTGCGCGCGCGAAGCCGTGCGCCGCATGAGCACGAAGCACGGGGGCGAGGGTGGCGCCATCGTCAATGTGTCCAGCGCGGCCTCGCGCCTGGGCTCGCCCGGGCAGTACGTGGACTACGCGGCGGCCAAGGGCGCTATCGACGCCTTCACCATCGGCCTGGCCAAGGAGGTGGGGGGTGAAGGCATTCGGGTGAACGCGGTGCGCCCGGGCCTGATCGAGACCGACATCCACGCCTCCGGCGGCTTGCCCAACCGCGTGCGCGACCTGCAGCACCTGGTGCCCATGCAGCGCGGCGGCACGGCCGACGAGGTGGCGCAGGCCATCGTGTGGCTGCTGTCGGATGCGGCGAGCTACACCACCATGTCGCTGATCGATGTTTCTGGAGGCCGCTGAACATGACGACCGAAATCAAGTACTGGTGGGAAGACCTGGAGGTGGGCAGCACCCGCGACCTCGGCACCATCACGCCCACCGAAGAAGAGACCCTCGCCTTCGCCCGCCAGTTCGACCCGCAGCCGTTTCACCTCGACCACGACGCCGCCAAGGCCTCGGTGTTCGGTGCGCTGAGCGCCAGCGGCTGGCACACCTGCGCCATGGCCATGCGGCTGATGGTGACCAACTTCCTGAGCGAGAGCTCCAGCCTGGGTTCTCCCGGACTGGACAGTCTGAAGTGGTTGAAGCCCGTGTTCCCCGGCGACACGCTGCGCCTGCAACACACCATTCTGGAAAAACGCCCCATGAGCAAACGGCCCGACGTGGGCCTGGTGCGCACCAGCTGGGAAATGTTCAACCAGCACGGCGACAAGGTGCTGTTCATGGAGGGTTACGGCATGTTCCGCCGAAGGGAGCCAGGGGCACTGTAGCCCCCACGCTCCGCCGCTGCGCGGGTCGCTGCCCCCCAAGGGGGCTGAGCCGGCCTTGGGGCGGCCCGGCGTCCGTCTCGTTCGCCGTCACGATCCGAGGCGCGGGGTGCTTCGTCCAGGGCACGCGAGGATCCGGCTCCGCCGGTCCCAGCGTGCGCCCCCTTGAGGGGGACGCGCGCAGCGCGGCGGGGGTGGGCCACAATCAGGTATGGATTTCAAGCCGCTCATCACCCTGCTGGCGATCGTCAACCCGCTGGCGATCGTGCCGTTTTTCATCCACTACACGCAGGGTTTCAGCCGCAAGCAGCGGCGGCGCACGGTCATGATTTCGGCCTTCAGTGCGTTCGCTGTCATCGCCACCTGCGCCATCATCGGCCTGCAGATCCTGGCGTTCTTCGGCATCTCGCTGGCGAGTTTCCAGGTGGGTGGCGGCATGCTGCTGCTGACCTCGGCCCTGGCCATGCTCAACGCCCAGCCGGCCGAGGCCAAGACCAACGAGCTGGAGGTGAGCGACGCGTCGGCCCGCGCCTCGATCGCCGTGGTGCCGCTCACCATTCCGCTGCTCACCGGGCCGGCCACCATGTCCACCGTGGTGATCTACGCCGACCAGGCCAAGACCTTCTTCCAGCACGCCGCGCTGGTGGGCTACGGTGTGGTCATCGCGCTGGCCACCGCCATCTGCTTCACCCTGGCCGAGCCGATCGCGCGTTTTCTGGGGCAGACCGGCATCAACGTGATGACGCGTTTGATGGGTTTGATCCTCGCTGCGTTGTCGGTGGAGGTGATGGCCACCGGGCTGGTGAAGCTGTTCCCGGCGCTACTGGGCTAAAGGATACAGCCCCAGCGTTTGCGCCTGCAGGCGAGAGAGGCCCAGGAGCGCGTCGGTGAACGGCGTGGGCACGCCGGTGAGCTGGCCGAGTTCGCGCACCACCGTCACCAGCGCGTCGAGCTCCACCGGTTTGCGGGCCTGCACGTCCTGCAACATCGAGGTCTTGAAGGCACCGAGCTTGAGCGTCACCGCGTGGCGGTCTTCGGGCTGCTGGTCGATCGGGATGCCGATGCGCGCACCGATGTCCCTGGCTTCGAGCATCACGCTGCTGATGAAGCCGCGCACCAGCTCGTCGCCCAGGATGCGGTCGGTGGTGGCCCCGGTGAGCGCGCTCACCGGGTTCACCGTCATGTTGCCCCAGAGCTTGTACCAGACGTCTTTCTGGATCTGCGGCGACACGCTGGCGTTGAGCCCGGCGCGGCGCAGGAGCTCGGCCAGCGCGGCCACGCGCTCGCTGGCTTCGCCCGAGGGCTCGCCAACGATCAGTCCATTGCCGAAGTGGTGGCGGATGACGCCCGGTGAATCCACCGAACAGCTGGCGTGCACCACGCCACCGATGACGTTGCGCGAGGGGATGGCGCGGTCGATGGCGCCGGTGGGGTCCACCGACTGCAGGCGCGTGCCGGCCCGCTCGCCACCAAAGCCGTTGAAGAACCACCAGGGCACGCCGTTCATGGCGGTGAGCACCACCGTGTGGCGCCCGATCAGCGGGGCGATGCTGCGGGCCACATCGGGCAGCGCGGGCGCCTTCACCGCCACGATCACCAGGTCTTGCACGCCGAGTGCCACCGCGCTGCTGGAAGCCTCCACCGGCGCGCCGATGAGGCGGCCGTTTTCATGCAGCTGCAGGCCATCGCGCTGGAGTGCGGCGAGCGTGTCGCCCCGGGCGAGCGCACTGACGATGCAGCCGGTGTGCGAGAGCAGCACACCGAGCCAGCCGCCGATGGCGCCGGCGCCGACAATGGCCACACGCTGGAAATCCGTTGGCATCCGATGCTCACTCCAGGTAGCTGCTGTCGAAGCGGTTCACCTGCCTCACCAGCGCGTCGAACACGTCACGGCCCGCGCCGTGGTTGGGGCTGAACTGTAGCGCGTCGCGCGTGCATTTTTCAGCAATGGCCTCGGGCACCGGCAGCGCAGCCGCCGACCCGCCCATGCTGAAGGTGGCGAGCTGGATCTCGCAGGCGCGCTGCAGCGTCCACAGAATCGCAAACGTTTGCGGCAGCGTGGAGCCCCAGGCCAGCAGACCGTGGTTGCGCAGGATCACGGCCGGCTTGTCGCCGATGCTGTTGAGCAGGCGCGGCGCCTCGTCGGCGTGGATGGTGATGCCCTCGAACGCGTGGTACGCCAGCATGCCGTGCAGCTGGGCGGTGTAGAAGTTGGTCTGCTGCAAGCCGTCCTTGAGGCATGCCACGGCCACGCCGGCTGTCGTGTGGGTGTGCATCACGCAGTGTGCGCCGGGCAGACCGTCGTGAATGGCGGCGTGCACCGTGAACCCGGCGGGGTTGACGCGGTGGGTCGAGCCGTCCAGCACCTCACCCTGCAGGTTGATCTTCACCAGGTTGCTGGCGGTGACCTCGCTGTAATGCAAGCCAAACGGGTTGATCAAAAACTGCTTTTCACTTCCGGCCACCGAGTCGGGCAACCGCAAGGTGATGTGGTTGTAGATCATCTCGGTCCACCCGAGCATGGCGAACACGCGGTAGCAGGCGGCGAGCTCCAGGCGGGCGGCCCATTCTTCGGGGTGCATGCCGGCGGGCAGCACGGTGGTGGCGCGCAGGGTCGCGTTCATGGTGGCTTCCTTGATCAATTGGGTCAGTACACGCCACCCTTTGCGGGTGCGGGCATGGCGGGTGCGTCGGCCTTGAAGCGCGCGGCCAGTGCACTGGTCTGGCGCGCCAGGATCTGGGTGTCCAGTCCCACGGCCACGAACACCGCGCCCAGCGCCAGGTAGTGGCGCGCCTGCGCTTCGTCGCTGGTGAGGATGCCCGGTGCCTTGCCGGCCCGCACGATACGGCGGATGGCGTCTTCGATGGCGGCCTGCACCTCGGGGTGGCCGGGGTTGCCCACGTGGCCCATGGAAGCTGAAAGGTCCGCCGGGCCGATGAACACCCCGTCCACGCCCGGCGTGGCGGCGATCGCATCGAGGTGCTTCAACGCTTCCGTGGTTTCCGCCTGGACCAACAGGCACACCTGGGCGTTGGCTTCTTTGGCGTAGTTGGGATAACGCCCCCAGCGCGAGGCCCGTGCGCCGGCCATGCCGCGCACCCCGCCCTGTCCATCGTCTTGCGGGTAGCGGCAGGCGCGCACCAGCTGCGCCGCTTGCTCGGGCGTGTCGACCATGGGCACCAGCACGGTCTGAAAACCCAGGTCCAGGGTCTGCTTGATGAGCACCGCATCGCCCACGGCCACGCGCGCGATGGCGTGTGTGGCGGGGTAGGCGGCGATGGCCTGGGCTTGCGCAAGCAGGTCTTGCAGCCCGTTGGGCGCGTGCTCGCCGTCGACCAGCAGCCAGTCGAATCCGGCGCCGGCGCAGATCTCGGCGCTGCAGGCATTGGCCAGGCCCAGCCAGAGGCCGATCTGTGGTTGGCGCTCGGCGAGCGCTTGTTTGAAGGTGTTGACGGGGGTCTGCATGGTGGTGGCTTTCAAACGAACCTGAACTTGAGGCACCCGAGCGGACCGTAGTCGGCCTCGAACAGGTCACCCACTTTCGCGGCCACGGGTCGTGTGAACGAACCGGCCAGCACGATCTGGCCCGCGCGCAGCGACTCGCCCCAGGGCGCGAGCTTGTGCGCCAGCCAGGCGATGCCCACCGCCGGGTGGCCTTGCACACCGGCGGCCAGACCCGTTTCTTCCACCACTCCGTTCTGTTTCAGCACGGCGCCGCACCAGGGCAGGTCGGTGGTGAGTGGGTCGGCCTGGTAACGCTCGTCGCCCGCGCCGAGCACGATGCCGGCGTTGGCCGCGTTGTCGCTGATGGTGTCGAACACCTTGCGCATGACCTTGGTGTGGCGGTCGAACTGTTCGATGCGCGCGTCGATGATCTCGATGGCCGGGGTCACGTACTCGGTGGCGTTGAGCACGTCGGCAACCGTCACACCGGTGCCCTTGAGCGGGGCCTTGAGCACGAAGGCGAGTTCGACCTCCACGCGCGGCGCAATGAAGCGGCTGGCGGGGATCTCCAGCACCTGCCCCGCCGGCGCGGTGAACAGCATGCTCTGCAGCAAAGTGCCGAAGTCGGGCTCGTCGATCTGGCTGGCCATCTGCATGGCGCGGCTGGTGAGGCCGATCTTGTGGCCGATGACCTTGTTGCCGCCGGCCACCTGCTGCGCCACCCAGGCGCGGCCGATGCGGTAGCCGTCTTCGATGGTCATGCCGGGGAAGCGTTTGGAGAAGTGCTCCAGCGGCGTGCGGGCTTTTTCGGCCTGGTCGAGTTCGGCCGCGAGTTGCTGGATGAGGGTGTCGTCGAACATGGTGTCCTTCTTGATCGGTCAGCCCCGGTTGAACAGCGGGTGGATGGAGCTGTTCTTGGCGTCGAACACCTCGTGGCCTTCGTCCACCTGCACGGTGATGCCGATGGGGCGCGCGGCCAGTTGCGCGGCGAAGTTGGCTTTCACGCAGGCCTGCAAGGCATCGCCCACGCGCTGGTGCGTGAGGGCGCTGCGGCCTTTGGCCATGCGCACGTTCATGTAGACGAAGGCGTAGTCGCTGCCCAGACCGGCGGCCTCGCCGACCGCACCGCCGTCGGCCACGGCGCTGTGCGCGGCGGGGTAGGCGAGCACGCGCGTTCCCCCGGTGGGGAACACCTGTTGGTCGGCCTCGTCGCGCACGGCGAGCATGGCGTCGCACAGGGCGCGGCACAGGCGGCTCATGTCGATACCGCCTTGCGATTCGGGCTGGTCGAGATTGGGGGTGTAGAGGATGACGAGGTGGGGCATGGTGAGGTCAGAGTCGGGAGACGGTCTGGAAGCCTTTTGCAGCCGAGGCCTGCGCAGCGGGAATGGCGGCGCCGGTCTGCGGGGTGACGGGGAACACGGCGTTGATCTGGCCGGTGCCGGAGGCGCCGAAGTAGGGCGTGATGACCTCGGCCTGGCCTTCGTAGTCGCTCCAGCCGAGCGCGCCGAGCATCATGGCGGTGTCGTGCATGAAGCCTTCGCCGTGGCCCTTGGCGGCGTACTCGGGCAGCATCTCGCAGAAGGCTTTCCATTCGCCCTGTTCCCACATCTGCACCACGCGGCGATCCAGCGTCTCCAGGAAGGGGCTCCAGATCTTGAAGGCGTAGTCGGGCGCCAGGCCGTTCTGGGCGAAGCGGTGGCTGAGGCTGCCGCTGGCGAGAAACGCCACGGTGCCGTCGTAATGGTCTTCCACGGCCTTGCGCATGGCCCAGCCCAGGCGCGCGCTGTCGTTGAGGTAATGCGCCTGGCACAGCGCAGAGACCGAGATGGCCTTGAAGTGCTGGTCGGCGTTCATGTAGCGCATGGGCACGAGCGTGCCGTACTCGGGGCCCAATGTGGTGGCGTGATGGGCCAGGGTTTCCACGCCATGCTCGTTGCAAACCTGGGCGAGCAGCTTGCCCAATGCAGGGTTGCCCGGTATCTCGAACGGCAGGTTGCTGATGAAGTGCGGCAGTTCGTTGCTGGTGTACGTGCCCTGGAAGTGGGGTGCGCAGTTGAGGTGGTAGCTGGCGTTGACGAGCCAGTGGGTGTCGAAGACGACGATGGTGTCCACGCCGAGTGCTCGGCAGCGGCGGCTGATTTCCTGATGGCCGTCGATGGCGTCCTGTCTTGTGCCTTTTCTGGGCCCGTCGAGTTCGCTGAGGTACATCGAGGGGACGTGGGTGACCTTGGCCACGAGGGCTAGTTTTCCCATGTCTTGCTCCTTTTGTGTTTGTCGTGGCTCAGGCGTTGGCAGTGGCTCCGTGGCGAGAGGGCTTGGGGTGCCCACCTCCGCGAATGTCCCCCGGGGCCTGCGGCCCCTCCTCCTTTATTTCGCTGCGGTGGACACCCCAAGCCCTCCCGCCACTGCGTTCCGAGCGTGCACCTGGATGAACACCAGAATGCCGCCTCAGATCGTGAGTGTTGGGTGCTCTGCGCAGCGAAATAAAGGAGGAGGCGGCACCAGCCGCCGGGGGACATTCGCGGAGCAGAGCACCCAGCACTCACGATCTCGCACAAACGCAAGAGTGAAGGCATTTCAAACCCCCCAATGCGGAATGTGATGCGACCCCAAAGACACCGCCACGTTCTTGGGCTCCAGAAACACCTCATAACTCCAGGTCCCACCCTCACGCCCCGTGCCACTTGCCTTGGTGCCGCCAAACGGCTGGCGCAGGTCCCGCACGTTCTGCGAATTCACGAAACACATGCCAGCCTCCACGGCAGCCGCCACCCGGTGCGCACGACCGAGGTTCTCGGTCCACACATAACTGGAGAGACCGTACTGGATGTCGTTCGCCAGCTCGATCGCATGCGCTTCGTCCTTGAATGGGATGAGGCAAGCCACCGGGCCGAAGATCTCTTCCTGCGCGATGCGCATGCGGTTGTCCACATCGGCGAACACGGTGGGCCAGACGTAGTTGCCCTGGGCCACACGCGTGGGCAGCTCGGCCGCGTACGACGGCCGGTCCAGCCCGCCGCAGAGCAGCGTGGCGCCCTCCTTCGGGCCCAGTTCGATGTAGCTGCGCACCTTCGCCAGATGCGCCCGGCTGATCATCGGGCCGACGATGGTCTTCTCATCCAGCGGGTCGCCCACCGTGATGCGCTTGGCGCGCTCGGCGAACCTGGCCGCGAAGTCGGCGTAAATGCTCTGCTGCACCAGGATGCGGCTGCCGGCCGTGCAGCGCTCGCCGTTGTTGCTGAAGATCATGAACACGGCGGCGTCGAGCGCGCGGTCCAGATCGGCGTCGTCGAAGATCACGAACGGGCTCTTGCCGCCCAGCTCCATGCTGAACTTCTTCAGGCCCGCGCTCTGCACGATGCGGTTGCCGGTGGCGGTGGACCCGGTGAAGGAAATCGCGCGCACGTCCGGGTGGGCGCACAGCGGCTCGCCCGCTGCCTTGCCCATGCCGTGCACCACGTTCAACACGCCGGCCGGAATGCCCGCTTCGAGCGCCAGCTCGCCCAGGCGCGCGGCGGTGAGCGGACTGAGCTCGCTCATCTTCAGCACCGCCGTGTTGCCGAACGCCAGGCACGGCGCGACCTTCCAGGTGGCGGTCATGAAGGGCACGTTCCACGGGCTGATGAGCGCGCACACCCCGACCGGGTGGAACAGCGTGTAGTTCAGGTGCGTGGGTGTGGGGTAGGTGTGGCCGTCCACACGCGTGCACATCTCGGCGAAGTAGTGGAAGTTGTCGGCCGCGCGCGGACTCAGCTGTTTGCCGGTCTGCGCGATCGTCTGGCCGCAGTCGTTGGTCTCGGTCTGCGCGATCTCGGGCACGTGCGCCGCGATCAACTCGCCGAGTTTGCGCATGAGCTTCGCGCGCTCGGTGGCGGGCAGACCAGCCCATTTCGGGAACGCGTCTTGGGCCGCTTGCACCGCCGCGTTGACCTCGTCCGTACCACCCGAAGCCACTTCAGCCAGAACGTCTTGCGTGGCAGGGTTGATGGTCTCGAAGGTGGTGGCGCTGGCCACGGACTGGCCGTTGATGAGGTGCTGGAGGGTCATGCGGGTTCGGATGAGGTGATGGTGTTGACCAGATCGCCGATGCCTTCAATGGACGTGACGATCACGTCGCCGGGCTGGCAGTCGACCACGCCGTCGGGCGTGCCGGTGAGGATGAGGTCGCCGGGTTGCAGCGTCATGAAGGCGCTGAAGTATTCGATGAGTGTGGGCACGTCGAAGATCATGTCGCGCGTGCTGCCCTGCTGCGTGACCTGGCCGTTCACCGTGGTCTGCAAAGCGAGGTTCATCGGCCCGCCGTGACCTTCATGCACATCCACCGCGTCCACCAGCCAGGGGCCGATGGGTGTGCAGGTGTCGCGGTTCTTCACGCGCAGGTTGGGGCGGTACCAGTTTTCCAGGTAGTCGCGGATCGCATAGTCGTTGGCCACGGTGTAGCCGGCCACGAAGTCCAGCGCATCGGCCCTCTTCACGCGCTTCGCGGTGCGGCCGACCACCACCGCCAGTTCACATTCGTAGTGCATGTGCTGCACGCCGGCCGGGCGCACGGTGAAGCCGCGGTGGCCGGTGAGCGAGGCCTCACCTTTCAAGAAGGCCAGCGGTTCGTCCGGCGCCTTGAACGCGAGTTCTTTCGCGTGGTCGGCGTAGTTCAGGCCGAGCGCGAGCACGGTGCGTGGGCGGGTCGGCGGGTTGGGGGCGAGTGGTGGCAGCCACACCACCTCGTTGAATGCCACGCGGCGCCCCTTGAACGCGGGGGTGAGCAGCTCCAGCCGACCGTCGGCTTCGACAGCGTCGTGGACCGCGCCGGCCCAGGCGATGCGGGCGTGTTTCATGCCGGCACCTCCGCCGTGAAGCTGTGGACGGCTGGCCGCAAGCCCGGGGCGCTGATCTCCACGGTGTCGCCTGCATGCACGAGGGGCCGTGAACCGTCAGGCAGGCAGTCGCTGCCCAGCATCAACACGTCGCCCGGCTGCAGCGTCATGAACGCCTGCACGTCGGCCAGCAGCTTGGCGGCGTCGCGCACCAGCTCGGCCAGCACCGTGGTCTGGCGGTGCACGCCGTTGATGAGCATCTCCAGCTGCAAGGCCTTCAGTCCACCAAGCCCACCCAGGTGCGGCAGTGGCACGCACTCGGGACCGACACCGAGGAATCCGTCCACACACTGGAACTTCACCGGTGGACGGTAATAGCTGTCGTGCGCAATCGCCACGTCGTTGAGCAGCACGGCACCGGCCACCCCACCCACGCCCATGACCAGCCCGAGCGTGGCACTCACCACCACCGGCTGGCCAGCGGGCAGTGCGATGCCATGGCCGGCGGCGGTGAAGGTGTTGGCGGTCTTGATGTAGAGCACCGGCGCACTCGGCGGCGCCTTGTAGGGCGCTTCGGTCATGCGCGGCGCCCACAGCGCGTGCTCGCGCTGACAGTTCAGCAGCGTGCCGTAGACCGTGCCCTGGGGCATCCATGGAGCGCTCATTCGGCTTCCTCTTCGGCGACCTCGACCGGCTGCTCGAGCGCGATCACCTCATCAAGCAAGACATACAGCTGCGCCAGCCGCGCCTTTCCCAGGCGCTCCTCCATCCACGCGTAGTGCGCCTCGATGGTGCTGGACAAGCGCTTGACCAGCTTGAGCCCGGCGGGGGTGGCGCGCACCACCGTGCGCCGCGCATCCTGGGGGCAGCGGCCGCGTGCGATCAACCCGTCGCGCTCCATGCGGGTGAGCACGCCGGTGAGGCTGGGGCCGAGCAAAAACGCCTCGCGCGCCACGCGGCCGGTTTCCACGCCGCCGGGCAGGCGAGCGTGTTCACCCAGCACGCGCAACACGCGCCACTGCTGGTCGCTCAGGCCGTGTTCGCGCAGACTGGGCCGCGTGTGCAGCATCACGGCTTCGCGCGCTTCGAGCAGCAGGCGCGGCAAGTTGCGGTGGATGAAGGGGGTGGCGTCGTTCATTTAGTTAACATGTTAAATGAATGCGGTGTTACACCTTTGAGGGTTTACCCGGCCATTGGCCGCGCGGAGAATGCGCGCATGAACCCACTCACCTCGCTGATCGGTACCGACTTTCCCTTGATCCAGGCGCCCATGGCCGGCGTGCAGGGCGCCGCGCTCGCGGTGGCGGTGAGCAACGCGGGCGCGCTCGGCTCGCTGCCCTGCGCCATGCTCGCGCCCGATGCGCTGGAACGCGAACTGACCACGCTGGCCGCCGGGACCTCGCGCCCCTGGAACGTCAACTTCTTCTGCCACACGCCACCGGTGCCCGACGAGGCCCGCGAAGCCGCCTGGCGCGCCTGGCTGGCCACCTACTACCGCGAGGCGGGGTTGGACATCGACGCCGTGCCCGCCGGCCCGGGCCGCGTGCCGTTCAACAGCGCGGCGGCCGACCTGCTGGAGCGCTTCAAGCCCAAGGTGGTGAGCTTCCACTTCGGATTGCCCGACCTCGATTTGCTGGACCGCGTGAAAAGCTGGGGCAGCGTGGTGCTGGCCTCGGCCACCACGGTGGAAGAGGCGCACTGGCTGGAAGCCTTTGGCGCCGACGTGGTCATTGCGCAGGGTGTGGAGGCCGGCGGCCACCGCGGCATGTTCCTCACCGACGACCTCAGCACGCAGGTGGGCACGTTTGCGCTGCTGCCGCAGATCGTGGCCGCGGTGAGCGTGCCGGTGATCGCGGCCGGCGGCATTGCCGATGCAGCGGGTGTGGCCGCCGCCATGGCGCTGGGCGCCTCGGGCGTGCAGGTGGGCACGGCTTACCTGTGCTGCAACGAGGCCACCACCAGCGCCCTGCACCGCGCGGCGCTGCACAGCGAGGCGGCGCACCACACGGCGCTCACGCACCTCTTCACCGGGCGACCGGCGCGCGGCATCGTCAACCGGGTGATGCGCGAACTGGGCCCCATGAACCCGGTGGCGCCCGCCTTCCCACTGGCGGGCGCGGCCATGGCGCCGCTGCGCGCGCACTGGGAGGCCAAGGGCAGCGGCGATTTTTCGCCGCTGTGGTCGGGCCAAAACGCCAGCGGCTGCCGCGACCTGCCAGCAGCCGAGATCACATGCTCGCTGATCGAAGGCTTCAGCGCTCGCGCATGACGGCGTCGCGCTGCGCGTTGAGCCAGCGCTTGACCCGCACGCCGTTGCTCACCTGTGCCAGGTCGTGTTCGATGCCGGCGATCGCGGCTTCCAGCTCCCGCGCCTGGTCGATGCGGTTCTGCAGCAGCGTGTTGGCGTTGGGTGACAGGCCTTCGGGCAGATCGAACTCGTCGGCCAGCGCGTTCTGCCGCCCGGCGCGCTCGCGCTCCAGCTCGGCCACCTGGGCCTTGAGCAGCAGGGTCAGCGAAGCCAGACGTTCGTCCGACAGCTTGTGCACGGCCTCGGGGTCGGCCAGTTCGGCGCGGCTCTGGATCTGCAGCAAGGTGACGAGGTCGCGCTTCTCGTAGGCCGCGTTGGCCTCGCTCATGAGCGCGGTCTTTTTCAGGCGGGCTTGCGGATCGGTTTCGCGGTCCGGATGCAGGGCGCTGGCGAGCTGGCGAAACAGGCGGCGCAAGAGCGTGTCGGCCTCAACTTGTTCGGTCTGGCGCAGGACGGCACCGGGTTTCTTGCGTTCGCGTTTCGCCTGGGCGGTTTCGCGCTTCTTGTCTTGCGCTTCTTCCTGCGCCCGGCGCAGGCGCGCCATGCCGGCGCGCAGCAGCTGTTCGGCGCTCAAGTCCTGGCCCTCGTCGTCCAGCGGTTCACCCAGCACCGACTCCAGCCTCGCGCGCAAGGCGTCGGCAGCGTCCTGCTTGAGTTCGGCGAGGGTGCGCGGGCTGTGGCGGTCGTGCAGTTCGCGCATGGCCTCATTGCCCGGGCCACCGGCGTCCACCAGCTGGCGTGCGATCCGGCAGAGCACCGCGCGAGCCACATCGGCTTGGCCCCGGCTGAGTTCCTTGCCCTGCAGAAAACCATCCAGCGCCAACGCCAGTTCACGCTGGCCTTGAGCCAGCTGGTGGCGCAGCGGGTCGATGGCACCATGCAGCGCCTGCCGGTGCAACTGGCCCAGCGCGTCCAGCTCGGCGAGCTGGCTCTTGAGTTTGTCGATGCGGGTGAGCTGCAGGTTGTAGGCGCGGGCCGCGGCGGACAGGGGCTGTGCGCTGGGTGGCAGCACGAGAAGGGTGGCTGCGGGGCGGGGTGAGGTCATGAGGGTGTCGACTATATTGCCCAGCACCATGGCCAAAGACAAAACCCAATACACCTGCAACGAGTGCGGCGGCGCCAGCCCCAAGTGGCTGGGCAAGTGCCCGCACTGCAACGCCTGGAACACGCTGGTGGAATCCGTGGCCGAGTCCACCGCACCGTCCAAGAACCGCTTCGCCTCGCTGGCCAAGACCGCCGAGGTGACCACGCTGGCCGACATCGACGCCACCGACGTGCAGCGCACGCCCACCGGCCACGACGAGCTCGACCGCGTGCTCGGCGGCGGCATCGTGGAAGGCGGCGTGGTGCTGATCGGCGGCGACCCGGGCATCGGCAAGTCGACCCTGCTGCTGCATGCGCTGGACTCGCTGCAGCGCGCGAACGTGAAAACCCTCTACGTCACCGGCGAAGAAAGCGGCGCCCAGGTGGCGCTGCGTTCGCGCCGGCTCGGGCTGGACGGCTCGCAAGTGAGCGTGCTGGCCGAGATCCAGCTGGAGAAGATTTTGGCCACGCTGGACCATGAGAAGCCCGGCATCGCGGTGATCGACTCGATCCAGACCGTGTATTCCGAGCAACTCACGTCTGCACCGGGCTCGGTGGCGCAGGTGCGCGAGTGCGCGGCCCACCTGACGCGCGCGGCCAAGGCCAGCGGCACGGCGATCGTGCTGGTGGGCCATGTGACCAAGGCGGGCGCGCTGGCCGGCCCGCGCGTGCTGGAGCACATGGTCGACACCGTGCTGTATTTCGAAGGCGACACGCACAGCAGCTTTCGCCTGATCCGCGCGATCAAGAACCGCTTTGGGGCGGTGAACGAAATCGGCGTGTTCGCCATGACCGAAAAAGGCCTCAAGGGCGTGAGCAACCCGAGTGCGATCTTCCTGAGCCAGCACAGCGAGCCGGTGCCCGGCAGCTGCGTGATGGTGACGCTGGAGGGCACGCGGCCCATGCTGGTGGAGATCCAGGCGCTGGTGGACACGGGTGGCCCGAGCCCGCGACGTCTCTCCGTGGGTCTGGACCGCGACCGACTGGCCATGTTGCTGGCGGTGCTGCACCGCCACGCGGGCGTGGCCTGCATGGACCAGGACGTGTTCGTCAACGCCGTGGGCGGCGTGCGCATCAGCGAGCCGGCGGCTGATCTGGCGGTGATGTTGGCGATCACTTCCAGCCTGCGCGGGCGGCCGCTGCCCAAGGGATTCATCGCCTTTGGCGAAGTGGGCCTGGCCGGCGAGGTGCGCCCCGCGCCGCGCGGCCAGGAGCGGTTGAAGGAAGCCGCCAAACTGGGTTTCAGCGTGGCGGTGGTGCCCAAAGCCAACCTGCCGAAAAAGAACGACAAGAGCTTTGAAGGCCTCACGGTGCACGGCGTGGACCGCATCGAAGAGGCCATGGAGCTGGCGCGCAGCCTGGCCTGATTCGCATCCACGGACAATCCCATCCATGCAACTCAAGAAATTCCTCATTCCCCTGGGCTGCGCCGCCTTGCTGGTGGTGGCGCACAGGGCTTCCGGCTGGCCCGGCGTGGCCGCCGTCGGTGGCGGCCTGTTGTTCTGGCTGCTGCTGCACTTCACCCGCCTCATGACCGTGCTCAAGCGCGCCGCCCACCGGCCCATCGGCCACGTGGACAGCGCGGTGATGCTCAACGCCAAGCTCAAACCGGGTGTGACGCTCATGCACGTGATCGCCATGACGCGCGCGCTGGGCCAGCGCGTCTCGGCCGAGGGGGTCGAGCCCGAGGTGTACCGCTGGAGCGACAACGGCCTGTCCACGGTGGAAGCCGAGTTTGCCGGCGGCCAACTCGTGCGCTGGAAGCTGACGCGGCCGGACCCCGAAGCGCCGGTCCAAGACGGCGCGGCACCGTAAAATCGGCGGTTTGGCGACCCATCCTGCCGGCTGGGCGCCCCCCGAACAACTCACAAGGACCCCCATGAGCCCCATCGTTCCCTCGATGTCCGACCGCGACGGCAAGATCTGGATGGACGGCCAGATGGTGGACTGGCGCGACGCCAAGATCCACGTGCTGACCCACACGCTGCACTACGGTTGCGGGGCCTTTGAGGGGGTGCGGGCTTACAACGCCGTGGGCGGCACGGCGATCTTCCGCCTGGAGGAACACACCGAGCGCCTGTTCAACAGCGCCAAGATCCTGCGCATGAAGCTGCCCTTCACCATGGAGGAAGCCATGGAAGCGCAGAAAGCCGTGGTGCGTGAGAACAAGCTGGAGAGCTGCTACATCCGCCCGCTGACCTGGATCGGCGACAAGAAGCTGGGCGTGAGCCCCAAGGGCAACACCATCCACCTGATGGTGGCGGCCTGGGCCTGGGGCGCTTATCTGGGCGAAGAAGGCCTGAAGCGCGGCATCCGCGTGAAGACCAGCAGCTACACTCGCCACCACGTCAACATCACCATGACTCAGGCCAAGGCGGTGAGCAACTACACCAACAGCATCCTGGCCAACATGGAAGTGACCGACGAGGGCTACGACGAGGCCCTGCTGCTCGACGCCTCCGGCTTCGTGAGCGAAGGCGCCGGCGAAAACATCTTTGTGGTGAAGAACGGTGTGATCTACACGCCCGACCTCTCCGCCGGCGCCTTGAACGGCATCACGCGCAACACCGTGTTCCACATCGCCAAGGACCTCGGCCTGGAGATCATCCAGAAGCGCATCACCCGCGACGAGGTCTACATCGCCGACGAGGCCTTCTTCACCGGCACCGCCGCCGAGGTGACCCCCATCCGCGAGCTGGATCGCATCGAGCTCGGCAAGGGCGACTACGTGGGCAGCCGCGGCCCGATCACCGAGAAGATCCAGAGCGCCTTCTTCGACATCGTCAACGGCCGCAACCCCAAGTACGCCCACTGGCTCTCGAAGGTCTGAACGCCATGAGCAAAGCCACCGTTGAACTCAAGGCCAGCGACCTCAACGCCCAGGGCGGCGTGTTCTGCCCCAACAAGCTGGCCGACATGAAGCTCTGGAACAGCCACCCCAAGGTGTACCTGGACGTGGCCCACACCGGCGAAGCCAAGTGTCCGTACTGCGGCACGGTGTACCGCCTGAAGGCCGGCGAAACGGTTTCACACGGTCACTGACCAGCTGCCCGAATCCGCCATCAACAGCGGATTGGACAAGATAATGCGTGGTCCACGGCAGGCCCCGGGCTGCCCCAGGAACGCCACCTATAGGGAAGTTTCATGATCCTCGTCACTGGCGGCGCCGGCTTCATCGGCGGCAATTTCGTGCTCGACTGGCTGGCCCAGTCGGCTGAGGCCGCTGAGCCCGTCCTGAACCTCGACAAACTCACCTACGCAGGCAACCTGGAAAACCTCGCCAGCCTGCAGGGCGATGCGCGCCATGTGTTCGTGCAGGGCGACATTGGCGATGGTGCCCTGGTGGCCCGCCTGCTGGCTGAACACCGGCCGCGCGCGGTGGTCAACTTTGCCGCCGAGAGCCATGTGGACCGATCCATCCATGGCGCAGAGGATTTCATCCAGACCAACATCGTCGGCACCTTCCGCTTGCTGGAAGCGGTGCGCGCCCACTGGTCGGGCCTGCCTGCTGATGAAAGGGCAGCCTTCCGCTTCCTGCACGTGAGCACCGATGAGGTGTACGGCAGCCTGGCACCCGACGCACCGGCCTTCACCGAAGCCCACGGCTTCGAGCCCAACAGCCCGTATTCGGCCAGCAAGGCCGCCAGCGACCACCTGGTGCGCGCCTGGCACCATACCCACGGCCTGCCGGTGCTCACCACCAACTGCAGCAACAACTACGGGCCCTTCCATTTTCCTGAGAAGCTCATCCCGCTGATGATCGTCAACGCCCTCGCCGGCAAGCCCCTGCCGGTGTACGGTGATGGCATGCAGGTGCGCGACTGGCTCTATGTGAAAGACCACTGCAGCGCCATCCGCCGCGTGCTCGAAGGCGGCCGCCTGGGCGAGACCTACAACGTGGGCGGCTGGAACGAAAAGCCCAACCTGGATATCGTGCGCACCGTCTGCGCCCTGCTCGACGAGCTGCGCCCGCGCAGCGACGGCCAGCCCTACGCCAGCCAGATCAGCTACGTGAAAGACCGCCCCGGCCACGACCGCCGCTACGCCATCGACGCACGCAAGATTGAACGCGAACTGGGCTGGAGGCCCGCTGAGACGTTCGAGAGCGGCATCCGCAAAACGGTGCAGTGGTACCTGGACCATCCTGAGTGGGTGGCCAACGTGCAAAGCGGTTCGTACCGGCAGTGGGTGCAGGCGCAATACGAGGCGCCGGTGTCCGCATGAAGGTCTTGCTGCTCGGCAAGAACGGCCAGGTGGGCTGGGAGCTGCAGCGCAGCCTGGCGCCGCTGGGCGAGCTGGTGGCGCTGGACCGGCACAGCACGCTGGTTGATGGCGGCTGTGGCGACCTCAACGATTTGCATGGCTTGCGCGAGACCGTGTTGAGCTTGCGACCCGACGTGATCGTGAACGCGGCTGCCCACACCGCCGTGGACAAGGCCGAGAGCGAGCCCGAACTGGCGCGCACCCTGAACGCCAAGGCACCGGGCGTGCTGGCCGAAGCCGCCCGAGCGGTGGGCGCACTGCTGGTTCACTACTCCACCGACTACGTGTTCGACGGCAGCGGCACGGTGCCCTGGACCGAAAACGCGGCCACCGCCCCCCTGAGCGTGTACGGGCAGACCAAGCTGGAGGGCGAACGCCTGATCGCGGCTGCCAGTGGGCGCCACCTGATCTTTCGCACCAGCTGGGTGTACGCCGCGCGCGGCGCCAACTTCGCCAAGACCATGCTGCGCCTGGCGCAGGAACGCGAGCGGCTCACCGTGATCGACGACCAGTTCGGCGCGCCCACCGGGGCAGAACTGATCGCCGATGTCACGGCGCATGCGATCCGCCAAGCTCTGCGCGATGGGGCTTGCTGCGGCACCTACCACCTCGCCGCCGCGGGCGAGACCACGTGGAACGGTTATGCACGCTTCGTGCTGGAGATGGCGCGTGCGCTCAAACCCGATCTGGCGATCAAGGCCTTGGAGGTGGCGCCCGTGCCCACCAACGCCTTCCCCACACCGGCACGTCGCCCCTTGAACTCGCGCCTGGACACCTCGCTCTTGCGCAGCAGCTTTGGTTTGAACTTGCCCCACTGGCAACACGGCGTGCGGCGTATGCTTGCCGAAATTCTGTGAGACAAGTCGAATGACACAACGCAAGGGCATCATCCTGGCCGGTGGCTCGGGCACCCGCCTGCACCCGGCCACCCTGGCCATCAGCAAACAGCTGCTGCCGGTGTACGACAAGCCGATGATTTACTACCCGCTCACCACGCTGATGCTCGCCGGCATCCGCGACGTGCTCGTCATCAGCACCCCGCAAGACACACCGCGATTCCAGCAACTGCTGGGTGACGGCAGCGCCTGGGGCATGAACCTGCAATACGCGGTACAACCCAGCCCCGACGGCCTGGCGCAGGCCTTCATCATCGGCGCCGACTTCGTGGGCAACAGCCCCAGCGCACTCGTTCTGGGCGACAACATTTACTACGGCCACGACTTCACCACACTGCTGGCCGACGCCGACCAACAGGCCAGCGGTGCCACCGTGTTTGCCTACCACGTGAATGACCCCGAGCGCTACGGCGTGGTGGCCTTCGACGCGCAGGGCAAGGCCCGCAGCATCGAAGAAAAGCCCGCCAAGCCCCAAAGCAACTACGCCGTGACCGGCCTGTACTTCTACGACCAGCAGGTGGTGGACATCGCCAAAGCCGTGAAGCCCAGCGCGCGCGGCGAGCTGGAGATCACCGCGGTGAACCAGACCTACCTGGACATGGGGCAGCTCAACGTGCAGATCATGCAGCGCGGCTACGCCTGGCTGGACACCGGCACCCACGACAGCCTGCTGGAAGCCAGCCAGTTCATCGCCACGCTGGAGCACCGCCAGGGGTTGAAGATTGCCTGCCCTGAAGAGATTGCATGGCGCCATGGCTGGATCGACAGCAGTCAACTCGAAGCCCTGGCTCAGCCCATGCTCAAGAATGGCTACGGCCAGTACCTTGTGCGCTTGCTCAAAGACGGGGTGCTCCGATGAAAGTCACACCCACCGCCATCCCCGACGTGCTGATCATCGAACCCAAGGTGTTCGGTGACGAGCGCGGTTTTTTCTTCGAGAGCTTCAACCAGAAGGCTTTCAATGAGGCCACCGGTCTGGATGTGAGCTTCGTGCAGGACAACCACAGCCGCAGTGCACAAGGCGTTCTGCGCGGGCTGCATTACCAGATCGAGCAGCCCCAGGGCAAGCTGGTGCGGGTGGTGCGCGGCGCTGTGTTCGACGTGGCGGTGGATATCCGCCCCGGCTCGCCGACATTCGGACAATGGGTGGGCACGGAGCTCTCGGAAGACAACCACCGGCAGCTTTGGGTGCCTGCAGGACTGGCTCATGGCTTCCTGGTGCTGAGCGAGTCGGCGGACTTTTTGTACAAGACGACAGACTACTACGCACCGGCGCATGAACGGTGTATCCGCTGGGACGACCCTACCCTTGCGATTGAGTGGCCCAGCGCCAACCCGCCGCTCGTTTCGGCGAAAGACGAAGCCGGCGCGAGTTTTCTGACACTGACCCAAGACGATTGACCGATCCAGCTGCAGCTGAATTGACGTGCACCACCCACCGTATGAAGACAGAAAAATGACCAAAGTTGCATTGATCACAGGCGTGACAGGACAGGATGGCGCTTACTTGGCGGAGTTCCTTCTGGCCAAGGGTTACGAGGTGCACGGCATCAAACGCCGGACATCCTTGTTCAACACCGACCGTATAGACCACCTCTTTCAAGATCCTCATGTGAAGGATGCGCAATTCATCCTCCACCATGGCGACATGACGGACTCATCGAGCCTCGTGCGCATCATCCAGCAGGTGCAACCGGACGAGATCTACAACCTGGCAGCACAAAGTCATGTCGCCGTTTCGTTCGAAGAGCCAGAATACACCGCCAACTCCGATGCGCTCGGCGCCCTGCGCATCCTTGAAGCGATGCGCATCCTTGGTCTGGAGAAGAAGACGCGTTTCTACCAGGCATCCACGTCTGAGCTTTACGGCTTGGTGCAGGAGACCCCACAGAAGGAAACCACTCCTTTCTATCCACGCAGCCCCTACGCAGTGGCAAAGCTGTACGCCTACTGGATCACGGTGAACTACCGGGAGGCCTATGGCATTTACGCGTGCAACGGCATTCTTTTTAACCACGAATCACCGATCCGCGGGGAAACGTTTGTCACCCGCAAAATCACGCGCGCCCTCGCCCGCATCAAGCTGGGGCTTCAAGACAAGCTTTACTTGGGCAACCTGGACTCCCTTCGTGACTGGGGCCATGCTCGAGACTACGTCGAGATGCAGTGGCTCATGCTGCAACAGGACAAGCCTGAAGACTTTGTGATCGCTACAGGCGCGCAGTATTCAGTGCGCGACTTTGTGAACCACGCCGGGGCAGCCCTTGGCCTCACGTTTGAATGGCGCGGGGAGGGCGTGAATGAGGTGGGTGTACTGTCTCGTGTGGACGCTGAAGACCCTGCACTGCAGGCGCGAGTTGGCCACGAAGTGGTGTGCGTCGACCCGCGCTACTTCCGGCCCACCGAAGTTGAAACCCTGCTGGGTGACGCGACCAAGGCGAAAGAAAAGCTCGGATGGACGCCGCGCACCACGTTCAGCGAGCTGGTCAACGAGATGGCCCTGTCTGATCTGCGCGAGGCCGAGTTCGAACTCAAGGTCAAGGTCCACGGCCATAAAGCCTCTCGAAACCAAGGCTGACGAGACATGCTCAAGCGCGGCAAGCTTCTGATCACGGGCGGAACCGGGATGGTGGGACGCAATATCTGCGAACATCCACTGGCACGTGAGTGGGATGTCTTGGCACCTGGTCGGCGCGAGCTGGATCTGTCGAACAGTGGCGCCGTGTTGGCCTACTTTGAGCGCGAAAGGCCCGACGCAGTGATACACGCGGCGGGTCGCGTGGGCGGCATTCAAGCCAACATGGCGCATCCGGTGGATTTCCTCGTCCAGAACGTTGACCTGGGGCGCAACATCATCCTCGCGGCGAGGGCCGCAGGTGTGCAGCGCCTCATCAATGTGGCCAGCTCCTGCATGTACCCGCGCGCGGCCAACAACCCGCTGACCGAAGACCTCTTGCTAAAAGGCGAACTGGAGCCAACCAACGAAGGCTACGCGCTGGCCAAGATATTTGCGACGCGCCTTTGCGACTACATCCGGCGCGAGACGCCAGCGCTCCATTTCAAGACCTTGGTCCCATGCAACCTCTATGGTCGCCATGACAAGTTCGCTCCGGAACATTCGCATTTGTTGCCAGCCATCATTCACAAGGTACACCTTGCCAGAACGTCTGGCGCCCCGACGGTGGAGATTTGGGGCGATGGCACAGCACGCCGCGAATTCATGTACGCGGGCGATGTGGCAGAGGCCACTTTGCGGGCAGTCGTCGACATCGAGTCGCTACCCAATGAGATGAATGTCGGGCTGGGCCACGACTACAGCATCAACGAGTACTACGCCATTGCGGCCAACGTGATCGGGTGGAAGGGCCAGTTCGTTCACGACCTGACCAAGCCCGTTGGCATGAAGCAAAAGCTGGTCAGTATCGAGCGGCAAACCGCATGGGGATGGTTGCCGAAAACAACCCTGGAGCAAGGTATTGGCCTTGCATACCGCTACTACACCGAGGAATACAAGCCGTGACTTTCAAGTACCCACTCGCCACCGCCACTTGGGATCAAGCCGAACTGGATGCCATGCAACGAGTCATCGCCTCGGGCATGTTCACCATGGGCCGTGAGGTGCAGGCGTTCGAAAAATCTTTCGCCTCATTTATCGGTAGCCAACATGCCGTGATGGTGAACTCCGGCTCATCCGCCAACCTCCTGATGGTGGCGGCGCTGTTTTTTACGAAGGAAAACCGCCTCAAGCCAGGTGACGAAGTCATCGTTCCGGCGGTTTCATGGAGCACGACTTACTACCCGCTTCACCAGTACGGGTTGAAGTTGCGCTTTGTGGACATCGACCTTCACACCCTGAACTATGACCTCGACCAGCTCGAGGCCGCAGTCACTGACCGCACGCGACTCATCATGGTGGTCAACCTGCTGGGTAACCCGAATGACTTCGACCGTATCCAATCCATCATTGGACAACGTGATATTCGGGTCATCGAAGACAACTGCGAATCACTCGGAGCCGAGTACAAGGGCCGCAAAGCTGGCACCCTTGGCGTGATGGGTTCGTTCAGCTCATTTTTCTCGCACCACATCTCCACGATGGAGGGCGGTTTGGTGGTGACCGACGATGAAGAGCTGTATCACCTCATGTTGTCATTGCGCGCACACGGATGGACGCGCAACCTGCCCAAGTTCAATCATGTTTGCGGCGAGAAAAGCGATGACCCGTTCAAGGAATCGTTCAGGTTCGTGCTCCCTGGCTACAACCTGCGCCCGCTCGAGCTATCTGGCGCACTGGGCGTCGAGCAGGTCAAAAAGCTGCCGAGCTTGATTGCCGAACGTCGAAAGAACGGCGCCCTGTTGCAGTCGAAGATGGGCGAACACCCTGATCTGCTGATCCAGCGGGAGATAGGCGAAAGCAGCTGGTTCGGCTTCAGCCTTGTGATTCGGCCGGGCTCCAAACTGACGCGCGATCAATTGCTCACCAAGCTGAACGCAGCTGGTTTCGAATGCCGTCCGATCGTCGCGGGCAATTTCGCAAAGAATGAAGTGATGAAGTATTTCGACGCCGAGGTTTTTGGAGAGCTGCCTAACGCTGATCACATTGACACTCACGGGCTTTTCGTTGGTAATCACCACTACCCTATTCCTGATGCCATTTCGGCATTGGTAACTGTTTGAGGAACCATGAAAACCGTTGTCAATACGCTGGTTACAGTATTTCGACGCGAAGTACTTCGTGATCCATTTTTGCTCGAGATCAAACGCTGGTTTCGCGATGATGGTGATAATACGTTACGACTCAACTATCCCCTAAATTCGGAATCTGTAGTCTGGGATCTTGGAGGATATCAAGGGGATTTCGCTTCTGAGATGTCCCTCCGATACAAATGTCGCATATTCGTATTCGAACCTGTACCCAAGTTCTATGCCCACTGCGTGGAACGTCTTCGTGGAGATCCTCGCATTCAATGTCTACCTTTTGGTCTTTCTCGTGATGGGGGTTGGCTCAGCATAACCGATAGTGAAGACGCGTCCAGCTTCGTCCGCGATGATCAGGGATCCAACTCGGTACGTGCGGAGGTACGCCCTGTCGCGGACATGTTCGACCAACTGTCCGTTGAACAGGTGGATCTTCTTAAGATCAATATCGAAGGTGGCGAATTCGACGTCATACCGGCGCTAATGGATGCCGACCTGATGTCTCGCGTGCGGTACCTTCAAGTCCAGTTTCACAATTTTGTTCCCAACGCACATAGCAAGCGCGAAGAGATTCGACGTCGTTTGACACGCACGCATCGGGAAGTTTGGAACTACCCGTTCGTATGGGAATGCTGGGAACGCATGTGATCGACTTTTGGCTCAAAGTAAGGTCGTACGGCCAAAGGCAAGGAGCTGAAAGTGCGTGAAGCAGTGCTGGTTGGTGACGGTTTTGCTCGCAACAATATATTCGACCTGCAAGATATTGGAAATCGCGATGGGTGCTTCGAACCCTACGTCCTGTTGGCGGCAACCTTTCTATCCCACGATTTCGCGCTGCACACACCAGACATGGCGGCGGGAACAGCGGCCTTTGAACTGCATATGGATGTGAGATCTGTCCTGCACCCTACTGCTCCAAGCTATTTACTGTTGCTAGAGACGCCCTTGATTCGTCCAGCGAACACTAACGTTCCATCTCACTATCGAAAAGTGTTCACTTGGAACGACTCCCTCGTTGACGGCAACCGTTACATCAAGTTGAACTTCCCCAACCCACTTCAACAGCCATTGGTAGATGGCTTTTCGGGACGAGATCGCTTTTGCTGCCTCATAGCGGGAAACAAGGCACCAACACAATACGACCCACGCGAACTCTACAGCGATCGTTTGAGCGTCATTCGATGGTTCGAGGACAACGCGCCGGGTGACTTCGACTTGTATGGCAATGATTGGGACATCCCGGCGGCCAAAGCCGGATTAACGGGAAAAGTGACCAGGCGTTTCTGGCGTCAACTTGCCCCTTGGTTGCCCAAAAAGCCGTTCCCATCCTATCGAGGCAAGATCGCCCGAAAATTCGATGTCCTAAGTCGCACGCGCTTCTCGATTTGCTACGAGAATATGCGCGACATGCACGGATACATTACTGAAAAGCTCTTTGATTGCTTTTTCGCGGGTTGCGTGCCTGTTTACTGGGGGGCGCAGAATGTATCTGAGCACATACCACCAGACTGCTTTGTTGATCGCCGGAAGTTCAGCGATACCGCCGCGGTGTATGCCCACCTCAAAGCGATGACCCCTGAGATCTATATTGGTTACCAGCGGCGGATTGCTGCCTTCATTGGTAGTGATGCTGCAAGGTCTTTCGGAGCAGAGGTGTTTGCGGAGACGATCGTAACCACGATCGTGGCGGATCTTGCCAGCAGCTCGTGACTTCGCCTGGGTCGCAATAGGCCGTCTTGTGACAGCGCTTGTTGGCTTGGTAACCATCAGGCTCTCAACGTCTCTGCTGCCTCCAGAGCAATTCGGAGTTCTGGCTATCCTGCTGACCTTTCAGGCTTTCTGCGGCCTGTTTCTCGTCAATCCGGTGGGCCAGTACATCAACCGTCATACGCATGCTTGGGCAGACGACGGATCGTTATTCCCGCGGCTGCGGAACTATCGAGTTTGGGTCGCTGTGGCAGCGCTTTCCGGCGCACTTTCGAGCGGCACTTGGGCTATCGCACAGCCAATTTCATGCCTGGAAAGAGCGGGGATCATGTTGGCCCTGGCCCTGATGGTGGCTGCAGCATCTGCGAACGCGACTTCTGTATCACTGCTAAATATGGTGGGGCGACGAGCGCTCTCAGTCGGATGGGCAGGAGCCACCGTGCTGTTGGGCTTGCTGCTCTCCTGGGCGCTCGTTACTGCCTTCGAAACAGGTCTTGCCTGGTTCACCGGACAGGCGTTAGGGATGGCCATCGGCGCCGTTGGAGCCACCTACGCGATACGCCTCGAGCTTGTGTCTTTGCCTGTGGCAAAGCGGCCTCTGCTAGAGCCGGGTGTTCTTCGAAATTACATACTGCCCCTAGCCATTGCAACTGGCTTGATGTGGTGGCTACTCTCCGGTTACAGGCTTCTAGTAGAGGCACATTGGGGTTTAGCCGCGCTAGGCCAGGCAGCGGTGGGACTCACACTTGCCTCGCAGTTGTGGGGGTTGATTGAGTCACTCGCCATGCAGTTTCTGTACCCGCTCTTTTACCGCCGAATTGCCACCAGCGACACGCCAGACAAAGAGTTCGCGTTTTCAGATCTGCTCAACACGCTGGGACCTATCTACCTGATACTGTCGGCAGCCACCGCAGTCGGCGCACCGGCCTTGCTCACACTGTTCGTGCATTCTTCCTACAGCCACGTGGTGCCTTTCGTTTTGATGGGTGCGGTGATTGAGTGTTGCCGTTGCTTAAGCAACCTGCTGTCGACTGCGGCGCAGGTGGATCGTCGTATGGGTACGCTCATACCGCCGTATGTGGCAGGTGCACTAACACTAACCGTAGGCCTTATGATCTTGACCCAAGCAGAAGCCAGCATTGGTCAAGCCATCGCGCTCCTGTCTTTCTCCGGAATCGTTGCGCTGATAGCCATGGCCTTTGCCATGAGCCGAATTCAAGTTTTTCGCCTCGATATGCCGCGGTGGCTCTGTGCCTTGGTAATGGTAACTCTGGCTGCTCTGCTCGTCGCGTACAAACCGCCGACACCAGAAGGATTCATTGCAGCAATTTACTGGGTGGCCGCCATTGGAGTGGTAGTGATTTCCTCGGTGGTAGCACTGCTTTGGAAGAATCCTGTTGTAACCCGACTTCTTACTGTACGACTTCATCCAAGATCCGATACAGGAATAGATACGTGATTGTTGTTCGATTAATCGGAGGTCTGGGAAACCAGATGTTCCAGTACGCCTGTGGACGAGCACTAGCAGAGCGACTAGGTAGAAAAGTCCATTTCGATCTGAGCGCATTCCGGAACTATCGATTGCACCGATATGGTTTGGACGGCTTTCTCAGCACTGTTACTCCTGCTCCATGGCACATGACGACGGGCAGCCGCATCTGGTCAATCGCTCGCCGTATGCAGATCACCCCAGCGCACTGCTTCAATCTCCGCGGCATTCATTGGATCGACGAAGAAGACGATCTCAGCTATCAACCTACAAAGCTACTATTCGATGGATCCGCTTATTTGAATGGGTACTAGCAGAGCCAAAATTATTTTGCCGACTTTGAATCTCACATAAGAAAAGAATTTCATCTTACAGAACCTCTGGATAGATTGTATCGACAACGAATTACAGAATTGAACATACATGACTCAATTACAGTATCGCTTCATGTCCGACGGGGCGACTATGCAACGAATCCAGTTGCAAACTCTGTACATGGGACGCTAGGACCTGATTACTACAAACTAGCGCTTCAAAAGATTGAGGCTTCTTTGGCATCTTCATTTACTCTGCTTGTTTTTTCAGATGATATTCCTTGGGCAAGAGCTAATCTTGATCTCCCAATCTCTACAATTTATATTGAGCCAAATATTATCTTTCCACAAATTGATATGCACCTTATGGCCTCCTGCAACCACCATATAATTGCGAATAGTTCTTACAGCTGGTGGGGGGCTTGGCTAAATCCCAATCACGACAAACTTGTGATTGCACCCACCCGGTGGTTCGCAAAATCAACAAACACGGGCGACTTAATTCCAAGCAAATGGGTTAGGCTTTGACGAACAAATCGAAGGGATTAGTCGCCCAAAACAACGATAAACTGAAACGTAAGTCGCGATGACGAAATCCCCAAGCATCTCTGTCATTATGCCGGCCTTCAACGCCGCCGCATATGTCAAGGCCGCAATCGAATCTGTCTTAGATCAAACCCTCCGCGATTTCGAATTGATCGTCATTGACGACGGTTCAACGGACCGCACCGGGGAGCTGCTCGGGAACTTTGACGACAGCAGAATTCAGGTGATTCGTCACGAACTCAATGCTGGCCTCATCGCTGGACTCAATGAAGGCATTGAAGCGTCCAGGGGCAGGTACATCGCGAGGATGGACGCAGACGACATCTGCGAACCAACGCGCTTCCAGCGGCAAATTGACTGCCTTGAGAAGAACCCCGAGATCGGTGTGCTGGGTACTGCGATCAGAGTCATCGATGAGCTGGGTCGGCCAGGCGCTGCCTTTGTGATGCCTGCAACCCCGACAGACGTTGAATGGGCCATGCCCATGCTGTGCCCGCTCGCCCATCCGTCCGTGATGATGCGCACCGAACTTGTGAGGCGAGCAGGGGGGTACTCTCCCGCAGCCTTGCACGCGGAAGACTACGACCTTTGGTGCCGACTGTCGCGCTTGACTCAAGTTGCCAATCTGCGCGAACCTTTGATGAGAGTACGAAAGCACGCAGCCAGCGTGACATCCACGTTGCGGCACACACACGTTGACGCCGCTGCAATGGTCGCCAAGGCAGAAGTGGACCGTCGTTTGAATCAGGACGTGCCTGTTCACGCCATCCGCTGCATGCGATCCTGGGGCCAAACCGACAGTGGGTACGCCATGGAGGCCGTGAGCATATTGCGCTCCCTTCTGGAAAAGCTGCGTTCGTCGCGCTCTGTGGCATCGACCAAAACGGCTAGCCGTGACGCCTCGATACGCATTGCCTACCTGACCCGGTATGTGACGGGTATAGAACGCATTCAAACCTTGCGGGCAGCTCACAACGCAGATGCGTTTGTTGGTGCGGCGATCGTCCACAAGTCGATCCAACGACTGATGCCCAAGGCAACCCGAAACCTGATCGGCTGAAACCTGATGGACGAGTTCGACACGCCACCCTCTGCGATCGACGCAGGAGGGCGCCTGCTGATTCACGCACCAAACATCCACCAAGGCGGGGGGCGTACGCTTTTGGTCGCGCTCTTGCAGGCGCTGACCATCTCCCATGAATGGAAGCAGGTGGTGGTGACGTTGGACGAGAGGCTGAAGCTCGACGAGTCTTTGGCTGGAAAACTGACCATCATTCGTGTGGCTCCAACGCTTTTGGCGCGTTTGCGCGCCGAATGGTCACTCTCCAAGAGCGCTCGGAAGGAAGATCTTCTGCTTTGCTTTGGCAATCTTCCACCGTTGTTGGCGGTCAAGGCCCGGGTGGTTCTGTTCCTTCAGAACCACTACCTTGTCGAGGGCGTGCCTACACTCGAATTGCCACTCAGACTGAGGACTCGACTGCAGATTGAACGAATATGGCTGCGTCGTTATGTGCACCGCTGCAATGTGGTGATCGTTCAGAGTCCGTCAATGCAGCGTCGGGTCGAGAAGGTGCTGGGCGTAGAGGCAATCGTTGCCCCATTCGTCGACGGCGCTACGTCGCGTGGAGAGTCAGTCCCAGAGAAAACGCTGGACTATCTCTACGTAGCATCAGGCGAGCCACACAAGAACCACAGGCGACTGATCGAGGCATGGATCCACCTTGCACAACAAGGCTACTTTCCATCCTTGGGACTGACTTTGAATCCCATGGTCAATGAAGTCTTGTGCGGGTGGATAGCGGATAAAACATCCCTGCATGCTCTTCAAATTAAGATGCTGGGAACGCTTTCCTCCGAACAGGTAGAGAGAACTTACCTTGGCAGCAAGGCCTTGATTTTTCCCTCTCTGTTCGAGTCTTTTGGTTTGCCACTCGTCGAAGCCATGGCACTTGGGGTTCCCATCCTGGCGTCAGAACGCGACTATGTGCGTGACGTGATCACACCTGTAGAAACCTTCGATCCTGAATCGCCCGTATCCATCGCACGAGCTGTGTTGCGCCACATGGGAGTTCCACAAAAGGCGCCCGCTTTGATGAGTGCTCGAGATTTTCTCAAAGCCATTCTGGCTTCCAATCATTCAACAACTTCCGAGAGCATTGCAAACAGATGATCAAAGCTGCACCGCTTGTTTCCTTAACTTTGTTAACCACACGAACCATTGCCACTGGATTGAACTGTGTTGGGAATGTGGGCGCTGGCCCGATCCGAAAATCGTCAATTTCTTCATCCGGGGTCTGCTGATCGCGCGTCTGCAAATACCATCGATCGCCGAAGACAAGAACGTCTCCCCCATCGTATGAGACTCCTGATCTTCACCCAATACTTCTGGCCCGAAACCTTCGGAATCAACGCGCTGGTCAAGAGTTTGAGCGAACGCGGCGTCGAGGTCACGGTCATGACCGGCAAGCCCAACTATCCGGAAGGCAAGGTGTTTGAGGGGTACTCGTGGTGGGGAACCTCCCGTGAGTTTTACGACGGTATCGAAGTGCTGCGTATTCCGCTGTTTCCACGCGGCAAGCGATCTTCACTGCGCCTGCTGTTGAACTACCTGTCGTTCTTGGTAGCCGGAATAATCTTCGGCCCTTGGGTGTTGCGCCGTCAAACGTTCGATGCTGTGTTTGTTTACGCACCGTCTCCACTCCTGCAAGCCTTGCCTGCGATCTTGCTTGCCCGCTTGAAGCGCGCGCCGATCGCACTGTGGGTACAAGATCTGTGGCCGGAAAGTCTCTCGGCCACAGGGTTTGTGCGGAATCGCAGGGCACTCGCTCTGGTGGCCCTGGTGGTGCGCTTCATTTACCGGCACACCGATCGGGTGCTTGTTCCGTCCGAAGCGTTTCGTGCACCGATACAAGCAATGACGAGTGGCTCAGCGGACATTCGCTACTACCCGAACGCGTGGGTTGAAGAGCCGTCAGCCGACCCACCCGTTGGCTTCGAGGCATTGGCCAAAGAAATCGCGTCAGGATTCTCCGTGGTGTTCGCTGGCAACCTTGGTGCAGCCCAATCCCTCGACACCATCCTCGATGCGGCAGAGCAGCTTCAGAATGAAGAGGCAGACGTCCGCTTCTTCCTCATCGGAAGCGGCAGTCTGTCTGCATGGCTGAGCGAGGAGATCCGGCGCCGAGGTCTTAGAAATGTTCAGGTGCCTGGGCGTTTTCCGCAATCTGCCATGCCCGTGCTTTACGCCGCTGCAAGTGCTTTGCTGGTCTCACTGCGCGATGAGCCGATCTTTGCGTACACCATCCCGAGCAAGCTCCAGGGCTATCTGGCTGCTGGACGGCCTGTCATCGCTGCTCTCAATGGCGAAGGTGCACGGGTGGTCGCCGAAGCCGGGGCCGGCGTTTCTTGCTCGGCGGGCAGCGCGTCTGCGCTGGCTACAGCGGTACGTTCACTGGGGGAAATGGACAGCGCGGCACTTGACAAGATGGGGGACAATGCGCGCCGATATGCGATTGCGCACTTCTCGCTCGATCGGTTGACCGATGATCTGGTAGAGCAGCTCCAGGAGCTGGTGGCGACGCACAAATACAAGATCCAGGAGAAGTCACGTTGAGAGTTTTGGTACTGGGTGCCTCGGGCATGTTGGGCAACGCCATGCTGCGCACGCTGTCGCAGACGGATGCGTACGAAGCGTGGGGAACGGCACGATCAACGGCTTTGTTGCGGCATTTCGACCCGTATCTGGCGAAGCGGATCGTGACGGGGATCGATGTTGAAAATGTCGACGCATTGACCACGCTGCTGGCTGACGTTCGTCCTGGGGCGGTGATCAACTGCATCGGATTGGTGAAACAACTGGCTCAGGCTGACGATCCACTTTCAGCCTTGCCCATCAACGCGATGCTCCCCCACCGACTGGCCCGCTTGTGCGGTCTCATCGGGGCACGTCTGGTGCACATCAGCACCGATTGCGTTTTCAACGGCAGGAAAGGTGGCTACCGGGAATCGGATCCGTCAGATGCAGAAGACTTGTACGGCCGCTCCAAGTATCTGGGGGAAGTGGACTACCCGAATGCCATCACGCTGCGCACCTCCATCATCGGCCACGAACTCGGCAGTACGCGCGGTCTGGTCGGATGGTTCCTCGCGCAGGAAGGACGTGTCAATGGCTACCGCCGGGCGATCTTTTCAGGCCTGCCCACTGCCGAGTTGTCACGTGTAGTGCGGGACGTGGTGCTGCCCCGACTCGACTTGACTGGGCTGTACCACGTGGCGGCAGAACCCATCGCCAAGCTTGAGCTGCTGCACCTGATTCGGGATGCCTATGCCAAGACCATTGACATCGTGCCAGATGACCACCTCGCCATCGACCGATCATTGAACGCCGAGCGTTTCCAGGCCGCCACAGGGTACGTAGCCCCTGCTTGGCTCGAACTCATCGCACAAATGCGCGACTTTCACTGAAGGACCTCAATGTTTAGTGGCAAGACTTTGCTCATCACCGGCGGCACCGGCTCCTTCGGCAATGCGGTATTGAGCCGCTTTCTCAACACAGACGTACACGAAATCCGGATTTTCAGCCGCGACGAGAAGAAGCAAGAGGACATGCGCATTGCCCTGAACAACGACAAGCTCAAGTTCCACATCGGTGACGTTCGCAACCTCGACAGCGTGGCGCAAGCCATGCACGGCGTTGACTATGTCTTTCACGCCGCTGCGCTCAAGCAGGTTCCGTCGTGCGAGTTCTATCCCATGGAAGCCGTGCGCACCAACGTGCTGGGTACCGAAAACGTCATGAACGCTGCCATAGCTTCGGCCGTGAAGCGCGTCGTGGTGTTGAGCACCGACAAGGCGGTGTATCCCGTCAACGCTATGGGTATCTCCAAGGCCATGATGGAGAAGCTCATGGTGGCCAAGGCTCGCTCGCGTCTGGACGGTGAAACCGTCTTCTGCGCCACCCGCTATGGCAACGTGATGGCGTCTCGCGGCTCGGTCATTCCTTTGTTTGTCGAACAGATGCGCGCCGGCAAACCCCTGACCGTGACCGACCCGAACATGACCCGCTTCCTGATGTCGCTGGAGGATTCGGTCGATCTCGTGCTGCATGCGTTCGAGCATGCGGTACAGGGTGACATCTTTGTGCAGAAGGCACCGGCCTCGACGGTGGGTGATCTAGCGCGGGCTCTCATTAATCTTTTCAAGAGTGAGAGCCAGATACGCGTGATCGGCACACGCCATGGCGAGAAGCTCTACGAGTCGCTCTTGTCTCGCGAAGAAATGGCGCGCGCCGATGACATGGGCCGCTACTACCGGGTTCCAGCGGACGACCGCGATCTCAACTACAACAAGTATTTCGTGGAGGGCGAGACGCGACTGTCGACGCTTGAAGACTACACGTCGCACAACACGGAGCGGCTAAACGTCGATCAAGTCTTGCACCTGCTCAAGAAACTCGACTTCATTCAGGACACCCTCCATGCTTAAAGTGATGACCATCGTGGGCACTCGCCCCGAGTTGATCAAGATGAGCCGGGTCATTGCCGAGTTTGATCGACACACACACCATGTGCTGGTGCACACCGGACAAAACTACGACTACGAACTCAACCAGGTCTTTTTTGATGATCTGGAAATTCGCAAGCCAGACCACTTTCTGGCGGCCGTTGGTGAGAACGCGGCACAGACCATCGGGCAGGTGATCATCAAGGCCGATGAGGTGCTGGCCCGGGAAAAGCCGGATGCCGTGATGCTCTATGGCGACACCAACTCGTGTCTGGCGGTGCTGTCGGCCAAGCGGCGCAAAATTCCGGTGTTTCACATGGAAGCGGGCAACCGTTGTTTCGACCAGCGCGTGCCGGAGGAATTGAACCGCAAGGTGCTGGATCACCTGAGCGACATCAACCTGGTGCTTTCCGAACATGCAAGGCGCTACCTGATTGCCGAAGGTGTTCGACCCGAGACGATCATCAAGACCGGATCACACATGCGTGAGGTGCTCGATCACTACATGCCGAAGATCGCGACCTCTGATGTGTTGAACCGCATGGGACTGAGAAGCGGCCGTTACTTCCTGGTCAGCATGCACCGTGAAGAAAACGTTGATGTCCCCGAACACTTGGGTCATTTGCTCGACAGCCTGAACGCACTTGCGACTGCCTATGAGTACCCGGTTGTCGTTTCGACCCATCCGCGCACCCGAAACCGGTTGGAGACGCTCGACCGTGGTAGTCCTAATCCTCTGGTGCAGTTCGTGAAACCATTTGGCTTTCTGGACTACAACAAGCTCCAGATGGAAGCGACCTGCGTGGTTTCGGACAGTGGAACCATTACTGAGGAAGCATCGCTACTGAATCTTCCCGCCATCACGATCAGGAATGCCCATGAACGGCCTGAAGGCATGGATGTCGGCACATTGATCATGAGTGGACTTAAGCCGGAACAGGTGCTGGATGCCGTCAAGGTGGTGCTGGCGCAGCACGAGCGAGGCGCTGTGTCGAGACGGCCTGTCACCGACTACGAGGCGCTGAATGTGTCTCAGCAAGTGCTAAGGGTGGTCATGAGCTACACAGACTATGTGAATCGCACGGTGTGGCGCAAGCAGTGAGCACCTTGGTCACCGGAGCAAACGGATACCTAGGCAGTGCGGTGTGCTCGCGCGCCACAGCCGAAGGGTTGCCCTTGCGCGCATGCGTGCGAACCGCGATGAAAAAATCATCAGGCACAGCCGCCGAAATGGCGGTTGGCGATGTCAACGGAGCAACCGACTGGGTATCTGCGCTGGATGGATGTACCTCCGTGATGCATCTTGCTGCCCGTGTCCACGTCATGGCCGAGCGTGCCAGCAATCCGCTTGTTGAGTTCCGTCGCATCAACGTGGACGGTACGCTCAACCTGGCAAGGCAGGCCGCAACCGCCGGCGTGCGCCGCTTCGTTTTCGTCAGCTCAATCAAGGTCAACGGCGAAGGCACGTCTGCAAGTCGCTCCTTCACGAACGCCGACGCTCCCGCCCCCCAAGACCCCTACGGCATCTCCAAGATGGAAGCCGAACAAGGCCTGCGCGACATCGCCGCACAAACCGGCATGGAAGTCGTCATCGTCCGCCCACCCCTGGTCTACGGCCCCGGCGTCAAAGCCAACTTCGCGGCCATGATGCGAGCGGTGCAGCGCGGCATCCCTCTGCCGCTGGCCAGTGTCACCACCAACCGCCGCAGCTTCGTCGCCCTGGACAACCTGGTCGACCTGCTCATCACCTGCATCGACCATCCGGCAGCCGCCAACCAGACCTTTCTGGTCAGCGACGGTGAAGACCTGTCCACGGCCGGCTTGCTGTGCCGCCTCGGCAATGCAATGAACAAGCCGGCGCGCCTCTTCGCGGTCCAGCCCTCATTGCTCCAACTGGGCGCCAACCTGCTGGGCAAAGGCGACATGGCGCAGCGGCTGCTGGGCAACCTGCAAGTCGACATCGGCCACACGCGCAACACTTTGAACTGGACCCCGCCGATCTCGGTGGATGAAGGACTCCGGCGCGCGGTGGTGGGGCTCGTGCCGTGATCAAGCGCCTCTTTGACCTGGCCTTGGCCCTCCCTGCGGCCCTGGTGCTGCTGATGCCGGTGGCCAGTGTTGCGCTGGCGGTGCGGCTCACGTCGCCAGGCCCCGCGCTGTACTGGAGCGACCGCGTGGGTCGCCACAACCAGATCTTCAAGATGCCCAAGTTCCGCAGCATGCGGGTGGACACGCCCGCCGTGGCCACCCACCTGCTGACCGATCCGGCCAAGTACCTCACGCCCATTGGCACCTTTTTGCGCAAGAGCAGCCTGGACGAGCTGCCGCAGCTGTGGAGCATCATCAAAGGCGACATGAGCTTTGTGGGGCCACGTCCTGCGCTGTTCAACCAGCACGACCTCATCGCCTTGCGCACCGAACAGGGCGTGCACGAACTGGTGCCCGGCCTGACGGGTTGGGCGCAGGTGAATGGCCGCGACGAGTTGCCGATTCCGCAGAAGGTGGCGCTGGACGCCGAATACCTGCGCCGGCACACTTTGGCCTTCGATGTCCGCATTTTGTGGATGACGTTTGTGAAGGTGTTGCGCCGCGACGGCGTGACCCACTAAAACAATGAACAACAGGGATTCGGAGACGTTGGCGGCGGCTGCGCTGCTCGACATGCCTCGTGTGGCCAAGCGCCTGGTGGCGCTTGCGGTGGACATCGCGCTGTGCGTGCTCACCGTGTGGCTGGCCTTGTGCCTGCGGCTGGAGCACTGGGTGCGACTCGAACCTGTGCACGGCTGGGCCATGCTGGGCTCGGTGCTGCTGGCGCTGCCGCTGTTCATCCGCTTTGGCCTGTACCGCGCGATCTTTCGCTACGCAGGCTGGAACGCCATGGTGAGCCTGGTGCAGGCCATGGCCTTGTACGGCCTGTTCTACGCCACCCTGTTCACGGTCATCAGCGTGCCCGGCATTCCTCGCACGGTGGGTGTGATCCAGCCGCTGCTTCTGATGGCGTTTGTGGGGTTCAGCCGGGTGGTGGTGCGCTACTGGCTCGGCGGCCTGTACCGCTCCGTGCTGCAACGCAAAGACATGCCTGGCGTGTTGATCTACGGCGCAGGCGCTGCGGGCCGCCAGCTGGCGGCCGCACTCGCGCGCGGCACCGAACACCGCCTGCTGGGCTTCCTGGACGACGACGCCCAGCTGCACGGCAACAGCCTGGACGGCCGCACGGTCTACCCGCCCGCGGCGCTGGCACGGCTCATCCCCGAGCTGGGCGTGACCGACCTGCTGCTCGCCCTGCCCTCGATCACCCATCGTCGGCGCCTGCAGGTGCTGGAGTCATTGCGCCACTTGCCGGTGCGGGTGCGCACCATGCCCGGCATGTCGGACCTGGCCGCCGGCCGCGTGAGCCTGAACGATGTGCGCGAGCTGGAAATTGAAGATCTGCTGGGCCGCGAGCCGGTGACGCCCGACGCACTGCTGCTGCAGCGCCTGGTGCACGACAAGGTGGTGCTCATCACCGGTGCCGGCGGCAGCATCGGCAGCGAACTCTGCCGCCAGATCGCCGCCTGCCGGCCACACACCTTGCTGTTGGTGGAGAACTCCGAATTCGCGCTTTACCAGATCCACCACGAACTCACCGCGCTGGTCGGCGGCCAGGCCGATCCGCTGGACGCAGAAGACGGCGAGGAACTCGCAGCCATGGCGGTGAGGTTGGTGCCCCTGCTTGCCTCGGTGCAAGACGAAGCCCGCATGGCGCAGATCATGCAAACCTGGCGGCCGCACGCGGTGTACCACGCAGCCGCCTACAAACACGTGCCGCTGGTGGAGCACAACCCGGTGCAAGGCCTGCGCAACAACGTGTGGGGCACGCTCACCTGCGCGCTGGCCGCGCGAGCCGCCGGCGTGAGCCACTTCGTGCTGATCAGCACCGACAAGGCCGTGCGCCCCACCAACATCATGGGCGCCAGCAAGCGCATGGCCGAAATGGTGCTGCAGGCGTTGGCGGCCGAGCCGGGCGTCACCACCTTTTCCATGGTGCGCTTTGGCAACGTGCTGGGCTCCAGTGGCTCGGTGGTGCCCTTGTTCCGCCGGCAGATCAAGGACGGCGGGCCGATCACGCTCACCCACCCCGACATCACCCGCTATTTCATGACCATCCCCGAAGCGGCCCAGTTGGTGATTCAGGCCGGTGCCATGGCGCAGGGCGGCGACGTGTTCGTGCTCGACATGGGTCAACCGGTGCGCATCATGGATCTGGCACAACGCATGGTGGAGCTCTCGGGCCTGCAAGTGAAAAACGAGCAGAACCCCACGGGTGACATCGAGATCGAGACCACCGGGTTGCGCCCCGGCGAAAAACTGTTTGAGGAGCTGTTGATCGGCGACGACACGCAGCCCACGCAACACCCGCGCATCCTGCGCGCGCGCGAAGCCTTCCAACCCTGGCGCGAGTTCGAACTCACCTTGCAGGAGCTTGACCATGCCCTCTCGGCGCAAGACGTGCCGGCGGCCCGCGCCCTGCTGGCAGCCAGTGTGCATGGCTACCAGCCCACCGGCGACGTGGTCGACTGGGTGCACACAACGGGAACAAATGACCTGACGGTCTCCCGTCCGCAACAGCTGCACTGAGCGCAGGCAAAAAAAAGCCACCTCGCGGTGGCTTTTGAAAGTCCTTGAAGGGACGTCGTTGGGAGACCAGTTTCAAACGCGCCGAGCGACGTGTGGGTTTTGCCGGGTCTGTTTTTCGACATGTTGTGACAGCAACGGGTTGTATTGTGCAGTGCGAAAGACCGTTCGACCATCCCCAATCTGGGGGAGCGCGCTTGCTATTGAGTACAAAAGCAGCAACACGTTTAGGTCATATTCACCAACAACGTCAGAGCGGCAGGCTGACCACGAAACGGGCACCACCACCAATTCGGTCTTCGCAATGCACACGCCCTCCGTGCCGCTCGACGATGGTCTTGACCAGCGACAGGCCCAGGCCCACACCGCCTTCGCGCTCGCTGGCGCCAGGCAGACGGTAGAAGGCTTCAAAAATCCGTTCACGCAAGTCAGCCGGTACGCCCGGGCCCCGGTCTTCGACCCACAGCACCGCCGTGCGCGCGGCGTGTTGCCCAACGCCTGGTTCAACTGCGAGCCGCAGGCGCACGTCGGCATCGGCGGTGTCGGCGCTGCCGGCAGCTCGGCCATAGCGCCGGGCGTTCTCCAGCAGGTTGCGCAGGACACGGCGCAGCAGCTTGGCGTGGCCTTGCACCAGCACGGAAGCGGCGCCCGGCGCGATCTCCAAGTCGGCCCCGGTGCGTGCGCACTCTTCGGCGGCCAAGCCCACCAGGTCCACCTCTTCGGTCGGCCCAAGGGTCGATGCGTCGCTGGCGTCGCGCAGGTCCAGCCGGCTCGCGAGCAGGATCTCGTCGATTAGCTGATCGAGCTCGTCGATGCTGCGCGCCATCTCGCTGCGCTGCGGCGCGTTCACACCGTCGCGCCCCAGCAGCTCCAGCCCCATGCGGATGCGGGCCAGCGGCGAACGCAGTTCGTGCGAGGCGTTGGCCAGCAGCGATTTGTGGGATTTCACCAGCGTCTGCACGCGCTCGGCCGCCGCGTTGAAACGCTCGGCCAGAAATGCCACCTCGTCCTGACCCTGCACCGGCAGCCGGGTCGACAGGTCGCCATCGCCCCAGCGCTCCACACCCTTCTGCAAACCCTCCAAACGCTTGGTGAGGCGGCGCACGATGGGGTACGCGCCCAGCGCCACGGCCAGCGCCACGAAGCCGAGCAACCAGGCGAAGCCGGTGGGCGTCTGCAGCCACGCGGGTGCCCGGCGGCCCGGGTTGTTGTCGGGTCGGTTGGGGCGCGGCAGCAGCACGAAGAGCTTCTGTCCGTCGTTCATCACCACCTCAAACTCCCAACCACCTCCCGGCACGCGCACCGCGCGCGCGGGCGCTTCGCCGATCACATCCAGTGCGGCGTTGCGAACCACGATCGTGCGCGTCACCCGCGCATCGCGCTCGGCCCGGTCTTCGTCCAGCGCCCGCTGCCACAACCACCCCGCAGACAGCGTGAGCACCGTCACGGCCGCCACCACCGCAAGCCAGATGCGCAGGTAGAGCTTGGAGACGAAGATGGCTTTCATGGCGCAGCGGCGCAGCGTGGGGGCGCCATCAGTCTTGCTGCTTGGCGAACACGTAGCCCACCCCGCGCACGGTGAGGATGCGTTTGGGGTCTTTGCTGTCGATCTCGATGGCATTGCGGATGCGGCCGATGTGCACATCGATCGAGCGGTCGAAGGCTTCAAGTTCGCGCCCGCGCACCGCTTCCATGATCTGGTCGCGCGTGAGCACACGGCCCGCGCGCTCGGCCATGGCCACCAGCAAATCGAACTGGTAGGACGTGAGTTCACACGCCTGGCCGGCCACCAGCACGGTACGCGCGTCGCGGTCGATGTCCAGCGAGCCGAATCGCATCACCGGCGTGCTGCGCGACACGCTGGCGCTGCCGGTCTCGCCGCGGCGGCGCAGCACGGCGCGCACCCGGGCCAGCAGCTCGCGCGGCTCGAAGGGTTTGGGCAAATAGTCGTCGGCACCGAGTTCCAGGCCGATGATGCGGTCCATCGGGTCGCCCTTGGCGGTGAGCATGAGCACCGGCACACGGGCCACGTCGCCCTGCAAGGCACGGATGCGTCGGCAGACTTCCAGGCCGTCGATGCCCGGCATCATGAGATCGAGGATCACCAGCTCGGGCTGGATGAGCTGCAGTTGCTCCAGGCCCGCCTCGCCGTCGGCGGCGTGCGTCACGGCAAAGCCCGATTGGCCGAGGTACTCAACCACCATCTTGGCCAGTCGGGCATCGTCTTCGATCATCAGCAGCTGAGAGGTCATGGGTGTGGGGAGTGAACGGTTCAAGAGAGCCGTGAAGCGTGCCGGCGTGGCGTGAACACGGGTTGTGGTGGGCGTAAAGAAACGTGAACGAGGCGCCCCTTCACGGGCGCTGGCCCACGGGTGCGACGCGCGAGGCGAGCCACACCAGCAGCAGGACCGGCACACCCAGGCACGCCGTGGCGGTGAAGAAAGTGGGGTAGTCGTAAGCGTCGACAAACGCACCCGAATACCCTGCAAGCCACTTGGGCGCCAGCAGCATCATGGAGCTGAAGAGCGCGTACTGTGTGGCCGAGTAGCTCACGTTGGTGAGGCCCGACAGGTACGCAATGAACGCGGCCGAGGCCACGCCCGCGCTCAGGTTGTCGGCCGAGATCACCAGCACCAGCGCGGTCACGTCGTGGCCATGCCCGGCCAGCCAGGCAAACAGCAGGTTGCTCGCCGCCGACAGCACAGCGCCGAGCATCAGCACACGCATCACACCGAGCTTGAGCGAAAGTGCGCCGCCAATGAACGCTCCCACCAAGGTCATGATCACGCCGAACACCTTGGTGACCGCTGCCACCTCGTCCTTGGTGTAGCCCATGTCCACATAAAACGGGTTGGCCATGATGCCCATCACCACGTCGCTGATGCGGTACACGCCGATGAGCGCGAGGATCAACACCGCCTGCTTGCCATAGCGCTTGAGAAAGTCGGCAAACGGCTCCACCAGCGCGCTGCGCAGCCACTCGGCCGCGTTCTTCGACGGCGGCAAGGCCACCCGAGCGGGCTCGCGCGAGAACAGCACGGTGAACACGCCCACCAGCATGCTGGCCGCCATCACGAGGTAAGCCGTTGTCCATGCGGCCTGCTGGTACAAAACGCCCGGCGCCGCGCCGGCCGCTGCAGCCGCCGGAGCCACCTCGGCGCGTGCCGCGATCCACAACACACCGGCGCCGGCCCAGATCATGGCCAGGCGGTAACCGGTCTGGTAGGTGGCGGCCAGCGCCCCCTGATGGCGCGCGTCGGCCGATTCGATGCGAAAGGCGTCCAGTGCAATGTCTTGCGTGGCCGATGCAAACGCCACGGCCAGCGCGCACCACACCACCAGCGTCAGGTCGGTGCGCGGATCGGAGAGCGCCATGCCCACCAGCGAGGCCATGATGAGGAACTGCGACAACAACAGCCAACTGCGCCGCCGTCCCAGCCAGCGGGTGAGGAACGGCAACGGCAAACGGTCCACCAGCGGCGCCCAGCACCACTTGAACGCATAGGCCAGGCCGACCCAGCTGAGGTAACCGATGGTCGTGCGGTCCAGGCCGGCCTCACGCAGCCGAAAGCTCAAGGTGCCCAGCACCAGCAGCAGTGGCAGCCCGGCCGAGAAGCCCAGAGCAAACATGCGCAGGCTGGCGGGCTCCAGGTAGACCCGCAAGGTGTCGCCCCAGGTGGGGCTGGGCTGCGGTGTCGGCTCGGCGGCCGACGGGCTGGTCACGGTGTTGGGTGGGGACATCGGCACGCCGTTGAGAGGATGGGGTTCACCGGGGTGGGCACACCCACATGGCTTTGACTATTATTGACCCATGGTGCGACTCGAAGTCGCTACATAGTCGTCTTCATGACGACATTAACGATAGCCTGTTTCTCCTATGGGAGACGCGGGAAACGCCCCCTCAAAAGGGCGAGTTTGTGCAGCCGAAAGGCGCTCTGAGGCTGCACCGAACAGGCCCCACAACGGGGTCTGAACGGTAGGGTGTGCTCCGAGAGGGGTCCATCCAGTAGCTGAAAAGAGACAAACTTCTCTGCTCAGAGGCGTAGTTGTGCGTGTTTTACAAACCGTTGCAATTGGCCAATGTGCAGGCTATTCGTGAGCGGCACCGCTCAAGATGTCTTGTTCTCAACTGAACCACGCTTGGAACAGCGTGTCCCCTTCCGCACATGCGTCTGGAGTAATCCGGGGGTGTGAAGCTGCGGGTAAACGTCCCATGTCGCAAGACATACAGGCCGCACGTGAGTGCGTCCGACTTCCAGAACAAGCCTGGGAGGAGACGCGGGGGAAAAGGGTACGGGAAATGTAATGTGAACTCACGTCGGAACCGCCGTAACAATAGACCAGCTTACGCTTGCATCCTTCACATGAGGGGAGCTGGAGCCAAAAGGCAAGGTGCCAGGGAGTCGAGGGTCGTGGACCTCTGACTCGTTCCCCAGCGCGCACCCGGTGGAAAGTGAGTCCCTAACCCCGTCTGTTGGTCTGCCGACCGACAGGGCATCTTGGGAAACGAGGTAAACCCGATGCGTCGCCACGGTCCTTCCGGACAGTGGCAGCCCGAACGTAAGTGAGGGACATGGTGCAGCGGGCAGAGGACGTTACAAAAAGCGAATGGCCATCTGTAATGGGTGGCATAGGGGTTCAACATTTGCCCTGGGGTGAAAGCCCGCTGACTTGTAATAGGCATCGACCGCGCGAGCCGCGCGTTCTTTCAACAACCGACCCGGTGGGCATCGTCCCTCCGGGGAAGGTGTCCTTACCCGGGTCCTAACCGAACCGGAGAAGGTATGGATTACATCGAGGAAGATTTCGATGCTGCGTCCCCGGACGAATCTAACGAATGGACTGCCATGGACTGGCGGGCTGTTCATTACTTCGTAGGGAAAGCACAAACGAAAATCGCGCAGGCAGAACTGGAAAAGGACTTCCGAAGAGTCAAACGACTTCAACGAAGCCTGATCCGATCCTGGCAAGCCAAGGCATTGGCTGTCAGGAAAGTTACCGAGAACCAAGGGAAGCGGACCTGTGGCGTGGACCGCGAACTATGGAAGAAGCCAATTGAAAAACTGAACGCAGTCAGTCAACTGAACCTCGCTGGATATCGGGCCAAGCCGCTGCGGCGTACCTGGATTCCTAAAGCGGATGGAAGGAAACGGCCACTGGGCATACCGACCATGAAAGACCGCGCCATGCAGGCACTGTTCCTGCTGGCACTGGAGCCTGCTGCAGAGTGCCACGCCGACCCGAATTCGTATGGATTCAGAAAGGGAAGGTCGACGCACGACGCACGGCAACAGTTGTTTGTGTGTCTGGCCAAGAAGGCCTCGGCCCAATGGGTTCTGGACGCAGACATCACGGGGTTCTTCGACAACATCAACCATGACTGGTTGCTCGCCAACGTTCACATGAACAAGCGGGTACTGAGGCAATGGTTGCGCTGCGGAGTGGTGGATAAACAGCAACTGCAGAAAACGGAGGCGGGCACTCCCCAGGGGGGGATCATCTCGCCGCTTCTTGCAAACCTGACGCTGGACGGGCTCGAAACGGGACTCACGCGGTTCTTACAAGACCAACTGGGAATCGTCCGAGCCAAAAAGGCCAAGGTTCATCTGGTGCGATACGCTGATGATTTTGTGGTGACGGGCGACTCGAAAGAGGTGCTTGAAACCCTGGTCCGGCCTTGGGTGGAAGCGTTCCTGCGCGAGCGGGGATTGCAACTGCACGAGGGTAAGACGCGCGTGGCACATATCGATGACGGGTTTGACTTCCTGGGCTGGAATTTCCGGAAATACACGGGAACGCTGCTCATCAAACCCAGCCAGAAAAACGTGAAAGCGTTCTATGGCAAGGTCAGCGATGTGATCGCAAAACACCTCTCTAAGTCAAAGGCAACTTTGATCAAGGAGCTGAACCCGATCCTCAAAGGTTGGGCCCGCTACCACCAGGGTGTAGTGGCCAAGGAAACATTCTCCAAGCTTCACCATCAGATCCTCTGGCGGTTGCGGCGCTGGGGAATGCGACGCCACCCACGATGGGTTAGAGGAAAGGTGTACCAGCACTACTGGACACGTGACTCGGGTCGCTGGGAATTTTTGGCGACCATACGCAACAGGCGGGAAGAGCAAATCCAGCTAACGCTGTACCACCTAGCCGACACGAAAATTGTTCGGCATAAGAAGGTCAAGGGGGAATACCACCCCTTTGATCCCGCATGGGAAGTCTATCGAGAGGGACTGAGACGGGAACGGATGGAGCAAGCCATCTGGAACGGTCAACGACTCGATCTGTGGATGAACCAAAACGGCAACTGCGTTCACTGTGGCACCGAGATGGACCACGAAGACGACAGGCTTCATGACCACCACATCGTTCCAATACGGTTGGGTGGTTCGCACAGTCTGTCCAATCGCGTGTTGCTGCATGCATGGTGTCACCGGCGTCTTCACGCCCTAGGTTTGGAGGTAACCAAGCCGGTCCCAGTACGGGGACTTTAATTTGATGAAGCGGCACAGGGTTTGCAACCCGTCTACTCCGCGTAGTCAAAGGACGTGCAAGAGCCGTATGCGCTGAAAGGCGCACGTACGGTTCCCTGGGGGGGCTATAGTAGAAATACTATGGCCCTACCCTCCTGTTTCATCTGCGATTTCAAGTCCGCCCACTCTGCTGGTCCTTCCCCCGCGCCGAAGCCTGATCACGTCTGGTCGGCCCGCCGTGGTTTTCTGCTGGCAGGCACGGCGGCAGCGGCCGGCGCCGTGCTGCCTGCGGCGGCGCAGGTCGACGTGGGCCAGGCTTCGGCCCTGCGCAACCTGGTGCCGGCCGAGGAGCTCGAGGCTGCGGCCAGCCAGCAATACGCGCAGATGATGAGCGAGGCCAACGCCAAAAAGGCGCTGCTGCCAGCCAGCCATGCCGAGGTGCAACGGCTGCGCAACATCGCGCGGCGCATCGTGCCGCACTCAGCCCAATGGAACAAACGCGCCACCGGGTGGAAGTGGGAAGTCAACCTGATCCGCAGCGACCAGATCAACGCCTTCTGCATGCCGGGCGGCAAGATCGCCTTCTACACCGGCATTCTGGAAAAGCTGCAGCTCACCGACGACGAGACCGCCATGATCATGGGCCACGAAATGGCCCATGCGCTGCGCGAACACGCACGCGCCCGCGTGGCCAAAAGCAGCGCCACCAGCATTGGCCTGTCGATCGCCGCGCAGCTGTTTGGCCTGGGCCAGTTGGGTGATGTGGCGGCCAATCTGGGCACGCAGTTGCTCACGCTCAAGTTCAGCCGCGAAGACGAGACCGAAGCCGATCTGGTGGGCCTGGAACTCGCCGCCCGCTCGGCGTACCGTCCGCAGGCCAGCGTGAGTCTGTGGCAGAAGATGGCGTCGGCCGGTGGCGGGGCGGGGCCTGGTTTTCTGTCCACCCACCCCAGCGGCCCCAACCGCATCCGCGAGCTGGAGGCCAACGTGCCCCGCGTGCAAGGCCTGTACGAACAGGCCCGCAAGGGTTGATCAACCTCAGTTGAGCAGACGTTCGGGGTTGGCGTCGAGCTTGGACAGCGCGTCGCGGGTGGCGCGCACCGTGAGCGCCTCTTCCTCGCTCGGCACGAGCAAACCGGCCTGCAGGTACGACGCAACCCGCGTGGCCTGAATCAGGAAACAGCGACCGCCGTTGGTGACAAACAGGTAGAGCTGGCCGCGCTGGCTGCGCCACGCCAGTTGCACGCTGTTGAGCTTGCCGTTGTGGTCCAGGCCAAACCACGAACCGATCTGCAACTCAACCGCCCATGAGCGCATGGCCTCGTTGGGCTGGCTCCCGCCCTGGTTGATCACCTCGATGTTGCTGGCGTCCACGCCGGTGATCATCTCGATGCTCTCGTTGTCCAGGTCCAGATCGCCCAGGCCGTTGGCAGGCAGGTACTCCTCGAGGTTGGCCAGGCGGTCGGAGAGGTTGTCGAGCTGCTCCTGGGAGATGGCCTCGGTGCGCGACATGAAGGCGTCGGCCAGGGTGTCGCTCACCGACTTGATGTGCTGGTCCTGCATGCCGGTGGTGAAGCCCAGCAGGCCCATGCCCTGGCGCAGGCGCTGCAACAGGGCGGGCAACTGCTGGATCACGCGGGCGCGGTCGTCGCGGTTGGGTTTGGCGCTGGCCGCCCACAGCAGGTCGGAGGCCACTTGCTTGAGCGCGCTGGTTTCTTCGTGACGCAGGCCGTACTTGACGCTGGACACGGCCAGCACGTCGACCCAGACCTTGAAGAGGAAGTCGCGCACCTCGTCGCGCACCGGCACCTCGTCCAGCAACTTGCGCAGCTCGATCGTGTACTGCACCGACAGGGTTTCCTTTTGCTCGACCTGCTGCGCCACGCTCACAAAGCGGCTGGCGCTGCCCTGCTCGCTGAGGTAGGTCGCAAGGAATTTCTGGAACTCGTCGAACACCAGCTGGAACACGCGCCGGCCGGTTTCGGGGTACTGCTCGATCACCTGCACCACGCGCTTGATCTCGGCCTCCAGCGCGGCCGAACTCACGTTGGATTCGAACCCCATCACGCACGATCCCATGCGGTCGATCAGGCGGCGGGCCGGGTGTTGCAGGGCGCTGAAAAACTCAGGCTCGGCCAATGCCACGCGCAGCACAGGGATTTGCAGGCGGGCAAACCACACGCGCACGCTGGGTGGAATGCGCTCCTCGGCCAGGATGCTCTGGAACATGAGCGCCACCACCTCGATGGTGGCCTTCTCGGTGGGGGTGCTGGCGACCTGTTTGAGTTCGGCCGTGCGCTGGCGCAGCGCGCCAGCGGCCTTCTCCACATGGGTCGCGTCCATGTACACGGCGCCCGGGCGGCTGTTGCCCGACACATAAAAGCCCGCACCGGCGCTGTCGCCCGGCGCCGCGCGCTGCATGGCCTGCGCCAGTCCGGGCGATGGCGGGAGGATCTGCGTGGCTTCAAAATCGCCACCCACCTTGTCGATCAGCATGCGCCGCAAGCGGCCCACCACACCTTGCGCCCGCATGCGCGCTCGGGCCAGCGGCGAAGCGCTGGTCATCATGCGGGTTTCGTCCTGCACACCCATGCTGGAAGAGCCGGGAGTGCTGGAGCGTCCAGCCGGACCGGAGCCCGCGAAGTCGCTCTGACTGCGGCCCGAATGGCCGCCGGCCCCCGAGTCGGTGCCCGGCTGTGCACCCGCAGGGCGGAAGCCGGCGCCGGCTCCGCCGGGTCGCGCGGGTCCGCCGGCAGGAATGCGCGCGCCCACCGGGCTGGACTGCGGCGGCGCAGCAGGCGGACCTTCGGAGCGTGCCCCGGGCGCTCGCTTGACCAGCGCCTGCAGGTCGATCTCTTTCATCACGCCGCTGGCCACCAGGAACTCGTTGGCGGCCTTGTAGGCGTCGTGCAGTTTGACGGTCATGACGGGAGCCAGCGCGTCCTGTACCAGCGCCCAGGCATCGCGCGTCATGTCGGCTTCCAGCCACTGGTACACCAGGATGCGCGCGGTCACGTCGGGCAACAGCACGTCGCCGCGCGAGAGCTCCTGGCGTTTTTCCAGGTGCTGCACACGCAGGCGCAATTCGTTGAGCTCGGTCGAGGCTTTCTCCAGCACCCGCATGGCCAGGCGAGACGCCATGATCTGGTCGTCGATGGCACCTTCGGCCACCAGCTCCAGCGCGCCCGACAGGCTGATGGGTTGTCCAGAGCTGGACGTGCGCGGCAACAAGGTGCGTTGCAGCGCCTTGCGGCTCTGGTTGAGCCAGGTGGTCTGGTGTTTCTGGAAGGCAGTCCAGGCGTCGCGCCGGGCTTGCATGTCGCGGGCCGAACCGGCCTGGTCGAGGATGCTGGTCAGCCGGGTGTCGCAGGCCTTGACCATTTCGGGAAGGGCACGACCCACGTGAACCACGAAGAGTTCACGTGCCTGTTTGGCCAGGGAGGAGACGTGCTGATCGGGCGGCGACACAATGCTTTCAGTATGACACGAAAGATTTCAGCGCCACGGGGTTGGGGCGCTCACAAAGGGTATGCCCCGCAGGGTGTTCGCGCTTAAACCACAGCGCCGGCGTTCGGGTCGTCCGGATCACTTTCGTTCTTGCTGCCGGACTTGATCAGGTCTTCCCGCTTGATGCCCAGCCACATGGCCATGGCCGCGCCGACGAACACCGACGAATAAATGCCGAAGCAGATGCCGATGGTCAGCGCCAGGGCGAAGTAGAACAGCGTCGGTCCGCCAAACAGCAGCATGGACAACACCATGATCTGGGTGGAGCCGTGCGTGATGATGGTGCGGCTGATGGTCGACGTGATCGCATGGTCGATGATCTGCTGCGTGTTCATCTTGCGCTGCTTGCGGAAGGTCTCACGGATGCGGTCGAAGATCACCACCGATTCGTTGACCGAGTAGCCGAGCACTGCGAGCACCGCCGCCAGCACCGCCAGCGAAAACTCCCACTGGAAGAAGGCGAAGAAGCCCAGGATGATGATCACGTCGTGCAGGTTGGCGACGATGGCCGACACCGCGTACTTCCATTCAAACCGGAAGGCCAGGTAGATCATGATGCCCACGATCACCAATCCCAAGGCCTTGAGTCCGTCTTCCACCAGCTCCTGCCCGACCTGCGGACCGACGAACTCGGTGCGGCGCAGCTCCACAGCGGGGTTCTGCGCCTTGAGGGCGGCCAGCACGGCCGTGCTCTGCTCACCCGACGATTTGCCCGCCTGCACCGGCAGGCGCAGCAGCACGTCACGCGAGGTGCCGAAGTTCTGCACCGGCACTTCGGCATAACCCAGACCTTCAATCACCTTGCGCACCGATTCCAGATCGGCGGGCTGCTCGTAAGCCACCTCCATCACCGTGCCCCCGGTGAATTCCACCGAGAGGTTCAAACCCCGGGTGGTCAGGAAAAAGACGGCGAGCACGAAGGTGATGAACGAGACGGCGTTCAGCACGATCGCGTGCTTCATGAACGGGATGTCCTTGCGGATGCGGAAGAGTTCCATGGTGCGATGCCTCGTTCAGTCGGCCTTGGCGGCGGGGGTCTGGTTTTCGGGGCGCCACACGGTGCCGATGGAGACGGTCTTGAGCTTCTTCTGCCGGCCGTACCAGAGGTTGACCAGGCCACGCGAGAAGAACACCGAGGAGAACATGCTCGTGACGATGCCCAGGCAGTGCACCACCGCAAAGCCACGCACCGGGCCGGAACCAAAGATCAGCAGCGCCAGACCGGCGATGAGCGAGGTGACGTTGGAGTCCAGGATGGTGCCCCAGGCGTGGTCGTAGCCGGTGTTGATGGCCACCTGCGGTGAAGAGCCACGGCGCAGCTCTTCGCGCACGCGCTCGTTGATCAGCACGTTGGAGTCGATGGCCATGCCCAGCGCCAACGCCATGGCGGCAATACCGGGCAGGGTGAGTGTGGCCTGCAGCATGGACAGCAGCGACACCAGCAGCAGCAGGTTGAAGGCCAGCGCGATGCTGGAGAACATGCCGAAGAGCGCGTAGTACACGCACATGAACACCACGATGACCGCGAAGCCCCAGATCACGCTGTTGAAGCCCTTGGCGATGTTCTCAGCTCCCAGGCTGGGGCCGATGGTGCGTTCTTCGACGATTTCCATGGGCGCGGCCAGCGACCCGGCGCGCAGCAGCAGCGCGGTGTCGGTGGCCTCGACGCTGGTCATGGCACCGGAGATCTGCACCCGGCCACCACCGATTTCGCCGCGAATCACCGGGGCCGTGACCACCTCGCCGCGACCCTTCTCGAACAGGATGATCGCCATGCGCTTGCCCACGTTGTCGCGGGTCACGTCGCGGAAGATGCGCGCACCCTTGGCGTCCAGCGTGAGGTTCACCGTGGGTTCCTGGGTCTGGCTGTCAAAGCCGGCCTGCGCGTCGGTGAGGTTTTCACCGGTCAGCAGCACGTCGCGTTTGACGACGACGAATTGGCCTTTGGTCTCCGGGTAACGCTCGGAACCGAAGGGCACCGGTCCGGTGCCGCGCTCGGCCGCCTGCCCCTCGACAGACTCGTCAACCAGGCGCACTTCCAGCGTGGCGGTGCGGCCCAGGATGTCCTTGGCCTTGGCGGTGTCCTGCACACCGGGCAACTGCACCACGATGCGGTCGGCACCTTGCTGCTGGATCACGGGCTCGGCCACACCGAGTTCGTTGATGCGGTTGTGCAGGGTGGTGATGTTCTGCTTCAAGGCCTGGTCTTGCACCAGGCGGGCCGCCTCGGGCCTGATGGTGGCCACCAGCCGCAGGCCACTGCCGTCGGGCGTCTCGGCCACCACCAGATCGGGGAACTGGTCCTGGATCACACCACTGACCGCCTGCGCGGTCTGCGCATCGGGCGCTCGCAGCTCGATGGTCTGCCCGCTGCGGTTGATGCCGCCGTGGCGCACACCTTTTTCGCGCAAGGCGCTGCGCAGATCAGCGGCGAGCACATCGGCGCGGCGCTGCAGGGCCGCAGGCATGTCGACCTGCAGCATGAAATGCACACCCCCGCGCAGGTCCAGGCCCAAATACATGGGCGAGGCGCCGAGCGAGATCAGCCAGGCGGGCGTGCGCGGCAGCAGGTTGAGCGCCACCACGTGGCCGGCATCGGCCGGGTCGGGGTTGAACGCTTTTTCCAGCGCGTCGCGCGCCTTGAGCTGGTCGTCCGTGTTTTCGAAGCGGGCCTTGACCGAGTTGGCATCGAGCTGGATCAGCGTCGCCTGCACGCCCTGCGCCGCCAGTGCCTGCTCCACCCGGGTCACCGTGCCGCTGTCGATGCGCACCGTGGAGCGCGCCGCCGACACCTGCACGGCGGGCGATTCGCCGAACAGGTTGGGCAGCGCGTAGATCGCACTGATCAGCAGGGCGACCACAAGGATCGCGTACTTCCACAGCGGGTAACGGTTCATGGTGATGCCGGCCCTGGAGGCCGCAAGTGTGTCAGCGGGATCGGTGTTGGATCGGGTCGAAAACGCGAAGGGCGGCCAAGCCGCCCCATCGCACCGTCAAACGCTCTTGAGCGTGCCCTTGGGCAGCACCTGAACCACGGCGGTGCGCTGCATCTGGACTTCCATGCCATCGGCAAGTTCCACGCCCACGTAGATTTCACCGATCTTGGACACCTTGCCCAGGAAACCACCGGCGGTCACCACTTCGTCGCCTTTGGCCAGGGCTTCCACCATGGCCTTGTGCTCTTTCTGGCGCTTCATCTGGGGGCGGATCATCACGAAATACAGCACCACGAACATCAACACCAGCGGCAGCATGCCCAGGATGGTGGATTGGGTGTCGCCACCGGCGGCGGCTTGGGCGTAAGCGGAGGAAATGAACACAGGCGGTCTCCAACAGGTTCAGGAACAGAAAAAGGCCGAGCGCCCGGCCCCCGCTGCAAGCGGTGCCGGGCGCTGGAACACAACCGGTGATTGTATGCCGGGGGGTGTGCCGGAGCGATGGGCGGATGGCCCTGGCTCAGGCGGCTTTGGCCAGCGTGCTCAGGCCGGCCGGCTGGCGCCACTGGGTCAGCAGGCCGTCGCGGCGCGAACGGGCGGCGGCCAGGTTGCGCTCCTTCACATGCCCGAAGCCCTTGATGTGCTCCGGAATGCGGGCGATCTCCACCGCCAGGTCGAGGTTGGTGGCGGCCAGCTGGGGCAACAAGGCCTCGATGTCGGCGCGGTATTCGCCGATCAGCGCGCGCTCGGTGCGGCGCTCTTCGGTGCGACCAAAGACGTCCAGCGCCGTGCCGCGCAGACCCTTGAAGCGGGCCAGCCACTTGAAGACGGTGAACATGGCAGGACCGAACGGCTGTTTGACCAGCTCCCCACGCTCGTTTTTCTGGGCAATGAGGGGGGGCGCGAGGTGCACCTTGAGCTTGAAGTCACCTTCGAACTGGCTGGCCAGGCGGGCGTGGAAGGCCGGGTCGCTGTGCAGGCGGGCCACCTCGTACTCGTCCTTGTAGGCCATGAGCTTGAAGAGGTTGCGCACCACGGCCTCGCTCAGCGTGGTCTTGCCCAGCGGCGCTTCGGCCGCGCGCACGCGGGTCACAAACTGCTGGTAACTCGCGGCATACGCCGCGTTCTGGTAGCCGGTGAGGAACTCGACCCGGCGCGCGATCAGTTCGTCGAGCGAGTCCCGCTTTTTGAACTGGATCACCTGCTCGCCGGTTTTCTGCCAGAGCGCGGCCACGGCCTGCGGGCTGTGCGCGGCGCGGCGGCCCCATTCAAAGGCCGCCTTGTTTTTCTCCACCTGCACCGCGTTGAGCTCGATCGCGCGCATCAGCGAGACCAGCTCCAGCGGCAGCCAGCCCTTTTGCCAGGCGTAGCCCAGCATCATGGGGTTGGTGTACAGGCTGTCGCCCATGAGGTGCGTGGCAGCCGTCTCGGCGTCGAACGTGCCCACCGAGTCGCTGCCCAGGCTGTGCACCAGCGCGTCCACACAGGCTTGAGCCGGGTTCTGCCAGTCGGGGTTTTTCACGAAGGCCGCGGTGGGCGTAGCGCTCACGTTCAGGGCCACGTGGGTGCGGCCGGCCCGCAGACGGGCCCAGGTTTCCTTGTTGGCGCTCACGATCGGGTCGCAGCCAATGATCAGGTCGGCCGATGCGGCCGAGACGCGCGTGGTGCGGATGTCGTCCTGCCGGGCTCCGATGAGCACATGGCTCCAGGTGGCGCCGCCCTTTTGCGCCAGGCCCGCCGCGTCCTGCGTGACGATGCCCTTGCCTTCGAGGTGCGCGGCCACGCCGAGCAACTGGCCGATGGTGATGACGCCCGTGCCACCGACACCGGCCACGATCACGCCCCAGGCTTCCGCGCCCAGCATCGGCAATGCCGGCTCGGGCAAGGCACCACCGGTCCACTCGGCCCCGGCTCCCTTTTTGTCCTTCTTGCGCAGCTGGCCGCCTTCAACCGTGATGAAGCTCGGGCAAAAGCCCTTGGTGCACGAGTAGTCCTTGTTGCAGGTGCTCTGGTTGATGGTGCGCTTGCGGCCGAACTCGGTGTCCAGCGGCTCCACCGACAGGCAGTTGGACTGCACGCCGCAGTCGCCACAGCCTTCGCACACCAGCTCGTTGATCACCACGCGCTTGGCCGGGTCCACCAGCGTGCCGCGCTTGCGACGGCGGCGCTTTTCGGTGGCGCAAGTCTGGTCGTAAATGATGACCGTGGTGCCCTGGATCTCGCGGAACTCCCGCTGCACCGCGTCGAGCAGATCCCGGTGCTGGATGGCAATGCCCTCGGGCAGGCCCTTCACGCCGTCGTACTTCTCGGGCTCGTCGGTCACGATGGTGATCTTGACCGCGCCCTCGGCGCGCATGCTCTGCGCGATCTGCACCACGCTGTGGCCCTCGGGGCGCTCGCCCACCTGCTGCCCGCCGGTCATGGCCACCGCGTCGTTGTAGAGGATCTTGTAGGTGATGTTCACCCCGGCGGCGATGCTCTGGCGCACCGCCAGCAGGCCGCTGTGGAAATAGGTGCCGTCGCCCAGGTTGGCGAACATGTGCTGGTCTTTGCTGAACGGCTGCTGGCCGACCCACGGCACGCCTTCGCCACCCATCTGGGTGAAGCCCACGGTGGCGCGGTCCATCCAGATGCTCATGAAGTGGCAGCCGATGCCGGCCATGGCGCGCGAACCTTCGGGCACGCGGGTAGAGGTGTTGTGCGGACAGCCCGAGCAGAACCAGGGCTGGCGCTCGGCACCCGCCACGCCTTGCGTGAGCAGGGTCTGCATCGACTGCTCCTGCGCGGTCAGGATGGCGAGCTGCGCGTCGATGCGCGCCATCACATCTTCAGGCACACCACCCATCTTCTTCAGGCGCTTGGCAATGGCGCGCGCGATGATCGCGGGCGACAGGTCGGCGTTGGCGCGCAGCAGGGTGCGCTCGCTCGGGTTGGGCATGCTCCATTCGCCGCCGCTGAAATCACCCTCCGCCTCTTCGAACTTGCCCAGCACGTTCGGGCGCACGTCGGGGCGCCAGTTGTAGAGCTCTTCCTTCAACTGGTACTCGATGACCTGGCGCTTCTCTTCCACCACCAGGATCTCGCGCAGGCCGGTGGCGAATTCGCGGGTGGTCTGCGCCTCCAGCGGCCACACCACGGCCACCTTGTGCAGGCGCAGGCCGATGCGGCGGCAGGTGTCGTCGTCCAGCCCCAGATCCAGCAGGGCCTGGCGCGTGTCGTTGTAGGCCTTGCCGCTGGCGATCAGGCCGAAGCGGTCGTTCGCTCCGGCGATCACGTTGTGGTTGAGCTGGTTGGCGCGGATGTAGGCGAGTGCGGCATACCACTTGTAGTCGAACAGGCGCGCCTCCTGGTCGAGCGCGTGGTCGGGCCAACGGATGTGCACGCCGCCCGGGGGCATGACGAAGTCGGGCACCACGATGTTCACGCGGTCCGGATCGATCACGGCGGTGGCGCTCGATTCCACGATCTCCTGGATCGTTTTCATGCCGGCCCACACACCGCTGAAACGGCTCATGGCGATGGCGTGCAGACCGAGGTCCAGGATGTCCTGCACCGACGTGGGAAAGAACACCGGCAGGCCGCAGGCCTTGAAGATGTGGTCGCTCTGGTGCGCGGCGGTCGAGCTCTTGGCGACGTGGTCGTCGCCGGCCACCGCGATCACACCGCCCCAAGGCGTGGTGCCGGCCATGTTGGCGTGTTTGAACACGTCGGAGCAGCGGTCCACCCCCGGGCCCTTGCCGTACCAGATACCGAACACGCCGTCGAACTTGTTGGTGCCGGGCGGCGCAAAGCCCAGCTGCTGCGTGCCCCACAGCGCGGTGGCGGCCAGTTCCTCGTTCACGCCCGGCTGGAACACGATGTTCTGCGCCTTGAGGTGGGGTGCTGCTTTCTGCAAGGCCTGGTCGTAGCCGCCCAGTGGCGAACCGCGGTACCCGCTGATGAAACCTGCCGTGTTCTTGCCCACCAGGGCGTCGCGCTGGCGCTGCAGCATGGGCAGCTTGACCAGCGCCTGCACGCCACTCATGAACGCCCGACCCTGATCGAGCGCGTATTTGTCGTCCAGCGTCACGGTTTCCAGCGCGCGGCGAATGTGGTCGGGCAGGGGGGCGTTCATCGTTGTTGTCTCCGTGATGGGCAGGGTCGCGTCGTGGGCGTCTCAAAGACCGAAGCCGCTCGCCTCGTGGGCACACGACTCCAGTGTGGCGCACAGTGTATGCCCCGCTGCGCGACAGGTGTTTGCGTTTCATGCCCGATTTCTCGATGATCGAGCAACATTCTTTCTCTTCGGAGGCTCCTGTGGAAACACTCGACAAGTTCGACATCACCATCCTGCAAGAACTGCAAAACGACGGCCGCCTCACCAATGCCGAGCTGGCCCAGCGCGTGGGCCTCTCGGCCGCCCCCTGCTGGCGTCGCGTGCGCGCCCTCGAAGAAGCCGGCTACATCCGCGGCTACCGCGCCGAGATCGACCGCGACAAGATCGGCCTGGGCGTGCTGGCCTTCGTGCGCCTGGACGCCGACCGCAACAGCGGCGACGTCACCCGAAGCCTGGAGAACGCGATCCGCAACCTGCCCGAGGTGGTTTCCTGCCACTACATCAGCGGCTCCGGCACCTTCGAACTGCAGGTGGTCAGCCGCGACCTGAACCATTTCAGCCAGTTCGCCCGAGAAGTGCTGATCAACCTGCCCAACGTGAAAGACCTGCACACCAGTTTTTCCCTGGGCGAAGTGAAGTCGGCCAGTGCACTTCCGTTGTCGCACCTGTTGGCAAAAAGTACGAGCACGGCAAGCCACTCAAAAACTTGAACATTTTTGTGTCCATTCGTCGAAGATTTTCGACCGTTGGGTAACAAAGTCGCCGTAAGTCATTGAGAAATGTGAATTTTTTCCCATTGCGGGCTTCCCAGCGCCTGTGCCATTTCGTAACATTGCCCCAACACCTCACGTGGAGCAGGTACCAGAAAGTGCTCAGCCCACACCCCCTCACTTCAACCGAAGGAAATGTCGTGAAAAAAGCCCTGCTCCTGAAATCCGCCCTCGCACTGGCCCTGGCCACCCCCTTGCTCGCTTCGGCCGAGTCGCAGTTGGTCACCGGCACGGGTACGGCAAACGCCCGCCTGAACCTTCAGGTCGTGATCCCCGGTTTCATCGCCCTGAAGGTCGGCACCGGTGCCATCCTGTCGAACACCAACACCGTGGACCTGGTGAACTTCGTGCTGACCGACGTGCAAGCCGGCGCGGACGCAAACATCGCCGCCACCACGGGCGGCGTGGTTCAAGTGGCGCTTCAGTCCAACATCGGCAACGTGAACCTCTCGTCGGCCGGCGCAGCACTCACCTCCGGCCCCGACTCCATCCCGCTCTCGCGGATCGCAGTGGCCACCTCCGGCACCCTGACCCACCCGGCCTTCGGCGCGGCGGCCACCACCGTGACTCCCACGGCGGGCCGCATCATCAACCGCAGCGGCGACTGGACGTTCAGCTACAACCACCAGGGTCAAACCGCTCCCGTGGGCGCGGGCACCTACACGACGCAAGTGACCTACACCGCTGTGGCGCCCTGATCCATCGGTGAACACCGACAGGCCAGCCTGCGCGCTGGTCGCGCACCACGGAGGGCCTGCGATTCGCATCCCTCCGTTTGCATTTGGTGGCTCCAGCCAGCCTGACCGGGCATCGCCTGCACACACATTGGTCACAATCACGCCATGAAGCGCGTATCCCGCCCCAGCACACCGCAACGCCTCGCACGCGCCTGCGTGGTCTTGCTGTGCGTGGGGGAAGTGGCTGCGGCCCACGCGTGGTCGTTGAGCATCTCGTCGGGCTCGCGGCGGCTGTTCCTGCACGTGGGCAATGGGGCTGTGAGCGGCTCCAGCGGAACGCTCAATGGCTCGGCCGGCACCAGCGGCATCGTCAACACGGTGTCGGTGGCGCCCACCGTGGCCCAGCTGCTCAGCGGCGCGGCCCTGGCCATGACCAGCAACAGCACGCAGAACATCAGCCTGTACGGTGATGGCAACAACACCTGCCCCACACCCGCCAGCCAGCTCATGATCGGCGCGGGCTTCCGCCGCAACAACGGTCCGAACAACGCCACGCTCACGGTCTCGTCGCCCACCAACCTCACCGACACCGCCACCGGCGAAGTGATTCCGATCAGCCAGATCAGCTGGACCACCTCGGCACCCAACGGCGGCATTGCCAACATCATTCCACCCGGCACCTTCAATGGCGGCACCCAGACCCTGGCCACGGTACCGGGCAACACGTACATCGAGAACTGCCACACCTTCAGCTACGCCAACAGCGCGCTGCGCGCGGCGGGCACCTACACCGGCCAGGTGACCTACACCCTCAGCAGCCCATGACGCCGCTCAAGCACCTTCTCGCGGCGCTGGCCTGCGGGCTGATGACCGCCACGGCGTGGGCCAATCCACACCGGCTGGACGATTCGTTGAGCCACACTGTGCCGCCCAACGTGCAGATGCAGTGGCTGCCGCTGACGCCGGGCCAGTCGTACGCGGGCGGCATGGAAGCCTGGGTGCGCGTCAACATCCGCATCAACACCCGCGACTGGATGGGCCGCAGCGGGCGCATCTACATGGTGCTGCCGCGCGACGAGGCATCGACCATCGAAGCGGTCTGGACCACACAGGGACGGCTTCAACCCGGCCGACTGGTGTCCGGCGAGCGCACCCTGGTCTTCGCCGGTACCATCCCCGGCGCCACGCTCGAAGACCAGATGCAGGTGCGCCTGCGCTCCAACGCCGACTGGACTTCCAACAGCCGGCGCCTGAACTTCCACTTCGAACTCGACGTCGACTGACTCCGCCATGCCTTGTGCGATCCCAAGATTCCTGCTTCGTGCACCACATACGCTGCCGGGTTGGGCCTGCGCAGGCCTGCTGGCCATCGCCCCGCTGACCGGGCAGGCCCAAGGTTTCGCGGCCTACATCACACCGCCGCGTTTTGAAGTGCAGGTCACGGCCGGTCAGTCGCTGCGTCAGGTCATCGAAATCCAGCACGTTGGCCAGCAAAAAGGCAACTTCCGCATCTACACCAGTGACTGGACGCTGAACGCCGACAACTCGGTGACCTTCAGCGAAGCACTCGCTGCCGACAGCTGCCGCCCCTGGGTGGCGATCGAGCGGCGAGATCTGGTGATCGAGCCCGGCGCGCGCTACCGCTACCGTTTCGAGATCACCCCCCCACCCGGCACGACGGCCCGGGAATGCCGTTTCGCGATCATGGTGGAGGGCCTGGACGCCGCACAGGCACGGGGCAACCTGAACATGCCGGTGAGCGGGCGCATTGGCGTGGTGGTGTACGCGGCCATCGGCGGCGCGGCACCTCGGCTGGAACTGGTGGGCACGAAGGTGTCCATGGTCGATGGCAAGCCAACGCCGGTGGTTGAAGTGCGCAACCGCGGCAACGCCCACGGCCGGCTCGAAGGTTTTTTGAACGGCACCGATGCCACCGGAGAGCGCTTTGAAATGGCGCCCGCCGACCTGCCCATCCTGGCGGGCGAAGTGCGTGCCGTGACGATCAACCCGGTGGCCGAAGAAGGCAAGCCCGCCCGCGAGATCCGTTTCCCGCTCACCATCAAAGGCAACCTCGAGTGGGGCACGAACCGCCTGCCGCTGGACGCCAGCTTGACCCCATGAGGGGCGGGGTGACGCACCCATCTCGCTGCCTGCTGGCCCTCCTGGCGTTCGCGACCCCGCTGCCCGGTGCCTGGGCGCAAAACGCCGCGCCCAACGCGAGCACCCCCGCCACCGCCTACGTGGACCGGGTGATCGAGAACCTGACGCCCGAGCCCGCCACCGAGGCCGAGGCCTACACGTACAACCCCGAAGGCCCGCCACGCTTTCTGCGGCTTGAGACGCGGCTGGGCACCGAACCCTTTGACCAGACGCACGCCGTCCGGATTGGCTACGGCATCTACGGTCTTGTCGAAACGCCCAACCACGGCGCGCTGTCGATCGATGGCACCTACGCGCCCCGCGGCAGCAACGGCACCCTCACGCTGCGCCAGCGCGCCATGCCGCTCGAAGGCGGCTGGCTGGTGAGCAACGAAGTGGGTGTGATCAATTCGCCCGCGCCCGATCTCACGCGTCTGCCGTCGCGCGTGTACCTGCCCTCGAGCATCCTGCAAGGGCTGAGCACCGAGTGGGGCAACCCGGGCCGGGGTGTGCAGTTGCAGGCCGCCACCGGCGAGCCGGGTCAACTGACGTTCCTGCCCGCGAGCGGCTTTCGAGGCTTGCCGGGACGGCGCACCACCCTGGGCGGGCAGTGGCAGGTCGGCGCGGCAGAGACCGGCGCGTTGTCCAGCCAGGGCTGGACCGGCGCCGTACGGCACGAAGACGCGCGCGGCGTGTCCACGTTCGACACGCCCCAGCAGCCCGGTGACCTCGTCGATGCCAACTCCACCTTGCTGGCGCTCAGGCACCAGGGCGCGGAGCACCGCATCCAGGGCCAGGTCATGAACACGCAGGCCAGCAACCTGCGCGGTGGCCGCAACGGTTACTGGATCGACGGTGAATGGGACGATGGTCCGCGCCGCCACGGCGCAGGCGCTTACCGGCTGGAGCCCGACCTGAGTTGGGCGAACCTGCCCATGGCCAACAACATCGTGGGGGCCTACCTGCGATCGAGCTGGCGCACTCGACAGTGGTCTGCCGAGGGCTCGGTCGACTGGCTGGACACGATCTCGGGCACCCGCGGCAGTGGCTTTTTTGCCACCGGGTCGGCGCGCTGGCGGCTCAACCGCGACAACGCCCTGGGTGTGGGCACGGCCATTCGCCGCTTCAACGGGAACGCCTGGAGCACCTACGCCGACTGGCGTTTCCAGAACGGCTGGGGCGCCAGCGGCCTGCGCCTGGAAGTCACTGGCGACGACAGCCAGGCCGACTCGCGGGGCATCACCTGGGACCAGGAATGGGGCGTGCCGCAAGGCTGGGCCCTCTCCACCAGCCTGGGCTCCACCGTGTACGACGCCACCGAGTTTCAGACCGCCGAGACCACCTTGCGCGGTGCCATGAGCATGGCCATGCCCCTGAGTGGCAAAGCCAGCCTGCGCGGCATTTTCAACACCGAGCGCAGCAACACCGGACAGGTGCGCCACAACCTCAACCTGGGCGCCCAGTGGCGCATCGACACACGCTGGAGCCTGGAGGGCAACTACAACCGCTCCATCGGACGCAGCCGCCTCAACAACCCACTGGACCCGCTGGCGCCGCTGCCACTGGTCCTCGCCGACTCGGACCGCTCGGTCTACGCGGTGCTGCGCTACGAGCTCGAAGCCGGCAGCCGCAACGTGCCCCTGGGTGGCAAGGCGGCCGACGGCGGCGGCCGCATCGAAGGTGTCGTGTATTTCGACAACAACCGCAGCGGCACCCAGGAAGCCAGCGAGACCGGCGTGCCCAACGTCTCCGTGTTCCTCGACAACCGCTACGTGGTGCGCACCGACAACCAGGGTCGGTTCGAGTTTCCCTTCGTGGCCAGCGGGCCGCGCACGGTGAGCGTGCGCTCGGACACGCTGCCCCTGCCCTGGAACGTGGTGGGCGAAGGACAGACCCGGGTGGATGTGCGCCTGCGCGAGAACGTCTCGCTGACCATTCCGGTGCAGCGCAGCGAATGATCGCTGCGGCCCGACCCGTTTGAGCCTGCGCGCGGCGACTCAAGTTCTCGCCCGGCGGGCCGATAGTGGGACATGTCCCGCTCATTGCGCCCGCTCATCGCCTGCCTCACGACGGCTGCCCTGCTCACGGCACCGGCCACCAGCGTGGGTGAATCCGTCGTGGCGGGTCCCGGCGGCGCCAGCGCCTCGCTGCGCATCAGCATCACCGTTCCGGCCGTGATGCGGGTGCTGGAGAACAGCCACCCTTCGCAGCTGACCCCCATCGTCGGCGGTGACTGGAGCGCCGAGCAGCGGCTGGTGGTGCTCTCCAACATGAAGCGCGGCTTTTGCGTCACGCTGCGCATGAACACCGCTGACGTGGAAGCGTGGCGCCTGCAGACCGAGCAAACCGGCGGCATCACGCTCAGCCCGGTGAGTGACGGTTACCGGCTCTGCACACCGCGCCCAGGCCGCTACACGCTGCTGCTGCTGCACGAGTTCGAGGCCACCAGCAACAGCAGCATGCAGTCGCTGCGTTGGCCCGTGCAGACCGACATCACAGCGCTCTGAGAACGCCCCCACGCTCCGCCGCTGCGCGGGTCGCTGCCCCCCACGGGGGCTGTTTTGCCTTGGGGCGGCCCGGCGGCAAAACCGTACCCCCACGCTCCGCCGCTGCGCACTACCTTGGCACCAAGACCCACATCTGCAGCGGCTGCTTGAGCGCCGCCGCCGTGAGGTAGGCCTCGTCGCTCCAGCCGCCCCAGCCGGTGAACAGGTCGGCGCGCACCGCGCCCACGATGGCGCCGCCCGTGTCTTGCGCCATCACGAGTTTCTGCACGTTCAGGGTCGCCCCCTGTGAAGCCAGCCAGACGGGGGTGCCGTAGGGAATGCTTTGCGGGTCGACCGCGATCGAGCGGCCCGGTGTGAGCGGCACACCTTGCGCACCGCGTGGGCCGAAGCGGGCGTCAAATTCGGACAAGGCTTCTTCGCGAAAGAACACCGTGCGTGGGTTGCTCCACAGCATTTCGTTCAGGCGCTGCGGGTTCTGCGCGGCCCAGGCCTTGATGGACGCCCAGGACGCTTCGCGGATCGCGCCCTGGTCGAGCAGCCAGCGGCCCACACTCTGGTAGGGCTGACCGTTGTGCGCGGCAAACGCCACGCGCACCTGGCGTGTCCGGCCGTCGGCCTCCACCACGTTGAGCCGCCCCGAGCCCTGGATCTGCAGGATCAGCGCGTCGATCGGGTCGGCCAGCCAGGCCACGGCGCGGCCCTGCAACGCGGCTTGCGCAGCAGGCAGGGTGTCGATCTCCTGGCGGCTGTACCAGGGTTGCCCGGACGGCAGGCCGGCGGGTGGTGAATAAAGCGGCGTGCGGTGCGTGGCGGTGGGCACGCGGCTGGCGGCCATGATGGGTTCGTAGTAGCCGGTGAGCAGGCCATCGGGCAGGCTGCCATCGGGCTCGGTCACACGGTAAGGCTGAAAACGGCGCATCACCCAGGCCTGCTGCTCGGCGGGCGTGCCGATGGCGAGCTGGCGCAACTCGGCGCAGGGGCCGGCTTGGCCGGGCGCGGGGCGCTCGCAGCCCCGCACCCAGGCGTTCCAGGCCTCGTGCAGGCTGTCCTGTCCCCAGCCCGGCAGCTCGCTCCAGGGCACCGGCGTCCAGCGGCTCTTGCCCCGTTGAATCGCGGGCGGCAGCGTGCCCGCGTCTGCCGGCGCCGTGACCACGGCGGGGCCGGGCCGGGTGCCGGGTGCGGGGCTCTGCACCGGGCCGATGGCGCAGGAGACCAGGCTTCCTACAATCACCCCGCTTGCGCCCACCCTGACGATCGACCGAGAAACCCGACTGAAGAGACCCATGACCTTGTTGTTGCTTGAAGCGCTTGGCGCGCTGGTGTTGTTGGTGTTCATCGTGTGGTGGACCATGTTTTCAGGGCGCAAGGGTGGCGAGCTGCCCGAGGAGGTGGAGCGCCAGAAGCTCGACGCGCTCAAAGGAAAAGACAAGACGGGTGAGCCCTGAAGCCACCGGGGACCGTCAAGGCCGCAGGGCATTGGCCAGCTCCACGGCCGACTTCACGCCCATCTTGTCGAACACGCGCGAGCGGTGAACCTCCACCGTGCGCACGCTGATGTTGAGCTGGTCGGCCACCAGCTTGTTGGGCAGGCCGGCGACCACCAGGTCCATCACCGCCCGCTCGCGCTCGGTGAGGCTTTCCAGGCGCTGCTGCAGCTCGCGTTGCACGCGGCGCTGGGCCAGCACCTGGGCCGACTGTTCCAGCGCACGCTCCACGCGGTCGACCAGCGCGTTGTCGGAAAAAGGCTTCTCGCAGAAATCGAAGGCCCCCCGCTTGACCGCGTCCACCGCCGTGGCCACGTCGGCATGACCGGAGAGAAAGATCACCGGCAAGCAGGCTTGCCAGGGCAGGGCTTGCAACAGCTCGAAGGCGGCCAGCCCGCTCATGCCGGGCATGCGCACATCCAGCAGCACGCAGCACGGCGCGGTGGGCTCGTGCTGCAAGACGCTGGCGTCGGCCAGGAAGGCTTCGGCGCTGTCGTAGCCATCGCTCACCAGGCGACGCGTGCGCAGCAGCCAGGCCAGCGCCTCGCGCACGCCCGCATCGTCATCAACCAGGTAGATCTTGGCGTCCAGGTGCGGGGTCATGGCCGTGATGATAGGTGGGCTGGCAGTGTGAACCGGAACACCGTGCCACGCGGCTGGTTCGACTCGAAGGTCAGTGCACCGCCGTGCTGCTCCACCACCGTGCGGCACAGGCTCAGGCCCAGGCCCATGCCCTCGGCGCGGGTGGTGAAAAAAGGTGTGAAGAGTTTGGCCTGCACCTCGGGGCTCAGGCCCAGCCCGTGATCGCTCACCTCGAAGGTGATCCAGGTCTTGTGTTGGTCACCGCCCGGGCGCAAACCGGAATGCAGCCGTGTCTGGTGCACGGCGATGCGCAACACCCGAAGCCCCTGACCCAGCGCCGGGTCGCCCTGCGGCATGGCCTGCATGCCGTTGCGCGCCAGGTTGAGCAGCACCTGCTCGACCATGGTGCGGTCGCAATGCACGGCGGGGCAGCCCGGCGCGATCCCGATCTGCAGCTGGATGCCCTGCTTTTTGGCCTGCAACACCAGCAGCGGCTGGATGGCGTCGATGAGGTCTTGCGGGCTCACGGCTTCGCGCACCTGCTCGCGCCGCCGCACAAAGTCGGCCACGCTCTTGATGACGCGTCCGGCGCGCTCGGCCTGTTCGCTGATGCGCTTCATGGCTTGCGACAGGTCGGCCTGCGGCACCGATGCTGCGGGTGCCTCCAGCAGGTTCATGGCGCCGCTGGCGTAGCTGGAGATTGCGGCCAGTGGCTGGTTGAGTTCGTGGCTGAGCAGCGAGGCCATCTCGCCCACCGTGGCCAGGCGGGCGGTGGCCTGCAGGCGTTCTTGTGAGGTGCGGTTGAGGTCTTCCACCCGGCGCTGCTCGGTGAGGTCGAGGATGGCGCTCATGAAGCCGGTCTGTTTGCCCTGCGCGTCGATCAACGGCGCTTCGATGATGAGCACCGGAAAGCGCGTGCCGTCGCTGCGCTGGAACACCGACTCGTAGCCTTCGCGCGGCAGCGTCTGCCCGGCCAGGCGCACCAGCTGGCGCTGCTGGTACTCGTCCACCAGCTCGGGCGGCCACCAGGGTGCCGGCAGGCCGGTGCCGATGAGTTGCTCGGCGCTCAGCCCCACCATGTCGCAAAACGCCGGGTTCACATAGGTGATGCGCCCGGTCATGTCGCGCGCGCGCAGTCCGGTCACCAGCGAGTCTTCCATGGCCTTGCGGAACGCCAGCGCGTCGGCCACGCCGAGCTCGGCGCGCTGGCGCAGGCGCGTGTCGCGCGCCAGCAGGGCGAGCACCGCGAGCAAGGCCAGCGAGAGCGCGCTCACCACGGCGGTGAGCACGTTGGGAAACAGCCCGCCCACCAGGCGCGGGCTCTGCATCTGCAAGATCAGCGTGTGCCCCGGCAGCTCGAGCACGGCGTTGGCACTCAGCGTGCGCCGCGTGCCGGGCACCAGGCGGTGCAGCGCCAGGCGGGTGCCGTCGGCATCGTTGAACGACAGGCCTCGGCTGCGCAACTCATCGCCATTGGTGAGCTCGGACAGCATGCCGGGCAGCGAGTAGGTGGCCACCAGAAAACCGTTGGCCACACCCGCGCGCACCACCGGCATGCACATCTCCATGAGCTCCATGCCCAGGCCATCGCGCATGGGCCAGAAATAGCTGGCCGAATAAGCCGGACCGGACTGGCGCTGCGCGTTGTCGCAGGCCAGCTTCACGTCGGCCACGGCGCGTGTGCGGTCCAGGTAGGCAAACACGTCGCTCAGGTAAGGCGTGTCGCGGTGGCTGATGAGGCGCTGTGCGTTGTCGCGCCATTCCAGGCGCACCAGCTCGCGGTGCTGCGCCAGCAGCTCGGCGGCGGGCGCGCTCCAGCTGTCGGCGGTGGGGGACACGCTGTTGAGCGACTGCAGTGTCTGCACATTGCGCACCAGCTCGTTGCGGATGTCGCTCACCACCGCGGCGGCTTCCTGCTCCAGCGCCTGCTGGTCGCGCGCTTCTTCGTACTCGCGTGCCAGAAACACCAGCACCACCAGCAAGGCCACCACCAGCAGCAGCAAGGTGGCCCACAGGCCCCAGCGGCGCGAGCCGGGATCGTTGCGCTCGGCGCCCGGGTCTTCGCTCAAGAGCGTATCTTCGAGGTTCAAAGGCGGCGGTGTTGCAGCGAAGGCAGCTGCTCGCGCACGCTGCGCAGCTGCTCGAAGTCCAGCTCGGCCATGACCACGCCCGGGCCTTCAGCCTGCAGGGCCATGACGCCGCCCCAGGGGTCGATGACCATGCTGTGGCCCCAGGTGCGCCGGCCGTTTTCGTGCACACCGCCCTGTGCGCTGGCGATCACGAAAGCCTGGTTCTCGATCGCCCGCGCGCGCAGCAACACTTCCCAGTGGGCCTGTCCGGTGGTGTGGGTGAAGGCCGAGGGCACCAGCAGCACGTCGGCGGCGAGCATGCGGTAGAGCTCGCCGAACCGCAGGTCGTAGCACACGCTCTGGCCCACGCGCCACGCATGCCCGCCGGCGTCGCGGCACTCGAACGCGGTGGGGGTATCGCCCGCGCGCAGCACGGCGGCTTCGTCGTAGCGCTCGCGGCCGTTGTCGTAGCGGAAGAGGTGGATCTTGTCGTAGCGGCTGGCGCATTCGCCGCGCGGGTTGTAGGCCAGCGAGGTGTTGGCCGCGTGCGCGGGGTCGTCGGTGGCCATGGGCAGCGTGCCGCCCACGATCCACATCTTGAGGTCGCGCGCGCAATCCGAGAGAAAGTCCTGCACCTTGCCCAGGCCTGGGGTTTCGGCCAGCACCAGCTTGTCTTCATCGCGCGCGCCCATGAAGCAGAAGTACTCGGGCAGCACGGCGAGTTCGGCGCCCGCGCTGGCGGCCTGGCGCAGCAGGCGCAGCGCCTCGCTGAGGTTGGCGTCCAGGCCGATGCCCGAGACCATCTGGATTGCAGCGACCTTCAGGCGGCCGGGCACGGGGGCTGGGTGGGGCAGTGTCATGGGGTGTCTTTCGGTGGGCTGCAGCGAGCGCGGCGCTCGGGTCGAACAGCTTACTGCAGTGGCCGGGCGGGCGTGGCGGGGGGGGCGCGCTCGACCTTGGTCACCTGCGGATCGGCCCAGCTGCCGCTGACGCGGAACTCCTGCGTGCCCGCGCTTTGCAGCGGCTGGCGCAACAGGAACTGCGCGAGAAAACTGCCCAGCCCGACGGCCGGGTTGATGGCGGTGGCGATCAGCGACGCCGTGCCCGCGTTGATCTCGGGCACCACCACCACCTTCAGGTCTTGCTGCTCGCGCGCGAGATCGGCTGTGCCCTCCATCAGCACAGCCGCGTTCACGCCCTTCATCTGCAGGTTGTTGGTGAACAGCACCCCTTGTTCGATGCGCGCATCGCCTCGCACGAAATCGAATGCGAAGCCTTCGGAGAACACGTCGCGGAAATCCAGCACCAGGCGGCGCGGCAGGGCCTGCAGGCTGAGCACGCCCAGCAGGCGCCCGGCACCCGGCTCCACCTGGAGGAACTGCCCGCGCTCGAAGTCGGCCTGCAACTGACCCGAAAGCGAAGGGTAGTCGGGTGCCAGCGGCGAGCCGATCCAGCCCACGCTGCCCTCGATGCGGCCCTTGCCGCCGCGCACCAGGCCCGGGCGGTTGAAGCGTGTGAGCAGGGCGCCGGAATCGTCCACATCGAGGCGAAAGCTCAAGGCGGTGCGCCGCTGCTCACCCGGCAGCGCACCTGGGTTGCCGGACAACGGCGCCCAGTTGCCGGTGGCCCTGAAGCGCGCCTCGGGCACGGTCAGCTTGAGCTTGGTGAGCCTCCATTCCCCCGCGCGCGTGGGGCCCCCGCGGTTGACCGCTTCCACCTCCACACGGCCCAGGCGGCGCCCGCCGAACTCCAGGTCTTCCACTGCGATGTCGAGCGCGGGCACGCTGGTGGGCTGGCTCAGCAACTGCTCCACCTCGGTGGCGGCTGTGGGCTCCAGCTTCAGGCGCGCGAGCCGGGCGAACACGCTGCCCGCGGTGTTGGGGCCGGCCTGGCGCACTTCCACATAGCCATTGAGTTCGTCGGCGGTCACGTTGGCGCGCCACTGCGTGCCCTCGCGCGACCCGCCCACCACCACCCGGTTGAAGCTGCGGCCTTCCAGCATCAGGCGGTTGGCGCGCAGGGCCAGCGTGGTGGGCAGGTAGGCGAGTTCGGCGTCCTGGTCGATGGCGCTCAGCGCGGCGGGCGTGGGCATGCGCACGCCCGAGCGGCTGGCCAGCTGGGACCAGGCGTCCAGGTCGAGCTGGTCAAAGCGCAGGTTGCCGACCACGCCGGTGGCCGGCAACGGGGCCGTATCCCCTTCGTCAAGGCCCACGGCCACGCTGCCGCGCAACACGCGCGGCACCGCGGCGGTGATGTCGCGCTCGTACTGCAGGGACACCAGCGGCGCCAGCGCCGACCCCAACTGCAGGGCCACGCGGTCGGTGGTGGCCACGTCGCCATTGACGCCCAGCACGGCGGTGTCCACGCGCAACGGCAGCGCCGCCTCGCCCGTTTTGCCCAGCGGCGCGGGCAGGTTCAGCGCCATGCCCTGCAGGTTGCTGACCACCTGCAGCTCGGGCACCCCACCACGAAAGCCCAGCTGTGCGGTGTACGCGGCCGAGCCGGACGCATTCTGCAGCAGGCTGGACGCCGCACCCAGCCCCCCATCGCGCAGTCCCTCGGCGCTGGCCACGCCCTGGCCGCGAAACTGCAGGCGGCCCGTGCCCTGCGGGTTGGGCCGGAAGCCCCCTTCAAACTTCAGATCGCCGCCGAACACGCGCGCGTTGCCACCCAGCACCACGAAGCCCTGTTCGGTGAACGCCAGCGTGCCGCGTGTGCGCGCCAGCAGCGGCGCTGCGGGGTGGACCTTGAGGTCGTTGCCGTCGAACTTCACCGTGCCCGCCACTGTGAAAGCGTTCAGGTCGAACAGCGGCAGCTTGAGCGCCACGCCCAGGTCGGCTTCGCCGCCCACCGTGCTTTGTGCCAGGGCGTCACCGATCAGCGTCTTGAGCGGCGAACCCCGCACAAAGTCCAGCATGCCGGTGGCCGGGCCCTGGGCACGGGTTTTCACGGTCAGCGTGGTCTTGCCCGCCAGGTCGTCGAGCTCCACCACCCCTTCGCTCAAGCGCACACCACCGGCGCCCACCACCGCCGATGTGCCGTCGGTGATGCCCAGCTTCAGGTGGTCCAGCACCAACTGGCCCGACACGCCGCGCAGACCTGGCCAGCGTGTCTCGTTGGCGGGCTGGAAACTGACGGGCAGGTAGTCGAAGTCGACCCCGTTGAGCTGTGCCGAGATGCGGAACTCGCTCGGCGACTCCGCGTGCTTGAAAGGCAGGCGGTCCATGTCGCCCTGGATGCGGAAATCCACCGTGCTGGCGCTGCCCGCGAGCACCGCTTCGCGCACGTAGCGCCGCGCTTGGGCATCCACGGTGAGCGGCAGGTAGCGGTGCACCCGGGTGCCGTCGGCGCGCGTCAGCTGGGCGGTCAGGTCGAGCACGCCGGGGAAGCGCGACTTCGACTGGCTGGCGGCCGGGTCGCTGGTGTGCCACTTCACCTGGGCCGTGCCCTCGGCATCGGCGTTGGCCAGGCTCAGGTTGTCCAGCTGGGCTTCGATGCGCTCGCCTTGCAGGCGCCACGACGCATCGGTCGCCAGCCGCTGCAGTGGAATGCGCGCCTCTTCAAAAATGTCGGGCAGCTCGATCGAGCCGTCGGTCACCGTGATGCGGGCACGTCCACCGTCCTGGTCGAGGTCGAAGTCGACCGAGGCACCGGTGATGCCGGGTCGGCCCGGCAAGGGAAAGCGGCCGCTCTGCGACATCCGGCCGCTGGGTTCGCCCGCCAGCGCGAGGTCTTGCACACGGCCACGCGCCTGGTAAGTGCCCTGCGTCCAGTCGATGGCACCGTCCGCCGCATCGCCGGTGGCGGTGGCAGGGCCTTGCCAGCGGGCGGTGAAACCGTCCATGCGGCCGGCGGGCTGCAGCCGCTGCAGCCAGTCGCGCACCGCCTCGGGCAGCGGCACCCGTTCGGCGATGTCGGCCAGCGCCGCAAGGTCGAGTTGCTCGGCGCTCACCGCGACGCTGGGCGCCTGGTTGGCGCTGCGCGCCACGTGCTGCAGCTGCAGACGCCCTGCGGGCCAGACCTCGCCTTCGCGGGTGCGAAAGCGCAAGTCCTCCGTGGTCACGCCGAATCCCTCGGCGTTCCACTGCACCGCCAGCCGACCCTGCACATCGTCCAGCGCCAGCGCGGGCAGTTGCGGCCCGAGCTGCGCTTCGACGTTCTGCAGCGCGAGGTCGGTCGTCACACCGGCCACCTGCCCGCGCTCCACCTGCGCCCAGGCGCGCAGCGCGCCCTGGCCGGTGCGCACGTCCACGCCGCGGTCGGACAGGTCCACATAGGCCCGAAGCCGGGTCACGTCGACCCGGGTGAAGTCGGCAAAGACCTCACCCGTCCAGTCGTGCCAGACCGGCTCACCACTGGCGCGTTGGCCGAGTGAGAGCAGCGGTTCGCGCAACTGGCTGCGCAGGCTGAAACGGTCGCCCCACTCGACCGGGGGCGTGGCGTCGATGCGCCAGTGGTGCGTGCGCGCGGTGTTGCGGCTCACGAAGTCGAGGTCGCCCAGGGCCAACGTGGGCTGGCGGCGCTGGTCGTCGGTCCAGCGCACGGTGCCGCGGCGGATCACGAATTCGCGCTGCGCGAAAAACCAGTCGGCCGCCCGGCTGTCGTGGCTGGGGCCGGACATGTCGAGACCGGCCACCTCGATGCGGCCCTGGGCCGTGCGGCGCACGTCGAGCACCGGGGCTTCGATCACCACCTGCTCGAAACCGCCGCGCCACAGCGACTGCACCGAGATGGCGGTGCGCACCAGCGGCAACTGCAGCGCAACACGGCCTTTTGCGTCGATCAGTTGAACATCGCGCAACTCGAAAGCCGGCATGAGCGCAGGCAGGAAACTGGCGCTGTTGCTGCCCGATTCGGCGCGGATGTCACCGATGCGAACCGGTACCCCGACCGCCTGGGTCGCCCACCTTTCCAGCTCAGGACGCCATTCGCCGATTCGGGGCACAATCGCGCCATTCAAGCCGGCCCAGGTCAGCGCAAAGAGCCCCCAGACCGCCAGCAACAGCCACAACAACAGGCGACTGGCCACCGCAAATGTCTTGAGGGATCTCGAGGCGGTTGCATGTTGTGCAGAGGGCTCAGCAAAAGCTGCTTGTTGATGGTTCATGTCCACCGCAAATTATGCCGGCCAGTCATCTCACGGTTTCCTCCACGGACGTTGCCCCTTTGTCATCAAATGTGACCGCCTTGCCCGAGTTGTCGATGGCCGATCGCCGCGCCGATCACTCCCGTTTTGTGCAGCGTGTGCGCCGGCGCTACCCCGACGAACTCGCCAGCCTGCCGCCCGGCGAACCGGTGCGCGCCTCCATGCAGGCCTGCCTGAACACGCTGGAGCAGCGCGGCCTGCCCATGCCGGCCGCCTTGCGCGTGCTGCGCCAGCTGGTGCTGGAGCGCCTGGTGGTGCTCGACTGCGAACAGGGCGCGCCGCTGCAGGCCATCACCCGCGCCGTGACCGAGCTGGCCGAAATCGCGCTGGACGTGGCCTGCGAATTGGCCTTTGCCGAACTCGACGACCTGTTTGGCGCACCGCTGTACACCGACGCGCAAGGCCGCGCCGCACGGGCGCAGCTGTGGGTGGTGGGCATGGGCAAGCTGGGTGCGCGCGAGCTCAACGTGTCCAGCGACATCGACCTGATCTACGTCTACGACCACGATGGTGAAACCGCCGGCAACGCCCAGGGCCGCAACCGCATCAGCAACCACGAGTATTTCGGCAAGGCGGTCAAACACATCTACAACACGGTGGGGGAAACCACCGAGCACGGCAACGTGTTCCGCGTGGACCTCGCGCTGCGGCCCAACGGCAACTCGGGGCCGAGCGCGGTGTCGCTGGGCGCGCTCGAGGAGTATTTCCTGGTGCAGGGCCGCGAGTGGGAGCGCTTTGCCTGGCTCAAGAGCCGCGTGATCGCGCCGGCGGCCTGCGTGGCCGCGGGTGGTGCCAACGCCTTGCGCGGCGCGGTGCTGCCGTTTGTGTTCCGCCGCTACCTCGACTACGGCGTGTTCGAGGCGCTGCGCACCTTGCACCGCCAGATCCGCGACCACGCCTCCAAGCGCGCGGCGGGCAACCCGGGCCGGGCCAACGACGTGAAGCTCTCGCGCGGCGGCATCCGCGAAGTGGAGTTCACCGTGCAGCTGCTGCAGGTGGTGCGCGGCGGGCAGTTTCCCGAGTTGCGCACGCGGCCCACGCTCGACGCCTTGCCGCGCCTGTGCCGCGCCGGCCTCATGCCGCAGGCCTCGGCCGACGCGCTGGCCGAGGCCTACCGGTTTCTGCGCCGGGTGGAGCACCGCATCCAGTACCTGGACGACCAGCAAACGCATGTGATGCCCACCCGCGACGACGACCTGACCTGGATGGCCGCGACCATGGGTTGTGCGAACGTGTGCGAGTTCCTGCACACGCTGGACGCGCACCGCGAGCTGGTGGCGCAAGAATTCGACACGCTGCTGGGCGGCCCCACCAACGGCGGCTGCAACGGCAAGGGTTGCAACGGCAAGAGCGGCAGCGCGGCGGACGACATGCAAAGCGTGCTGGCGCAGCTGCCCGATGCGTTTGCCGCCAAGGTGGCGCAATGGCGGGAACACCCGCGCGTGCTCGCCCTCAAGGAAGACAGCCGCCAGCGCCTGGTGCGTCTGGTGCAGCGCACCGGCGCCTGGCTCGACGAAGGCCGAGTGAGCGAAGAGGCCGCGCTGCGCATGGCCGACTGGATCGAGCCCATGCTGCGCCGCGACAGCTATCTCGCCCTGCTGCAGGAGCGCCCCTCGGTGCACGAGCGCCTGCTGCGTTTGCTGGGTGCGGCCAAATGGCCTGCGCGCTACCTGCTGCAACACCCGGGGGTGATCGACGAACTGGCCAGCCAGCAGCTGCTCACCGACCGGTTTGACGCGGCGCAGTTCGAGGTCGAGCTCGAGTCGCGGCGTGCCGCGCTGCGATCCACCGGCGAAGACGACGAAGAGGCGCTGCTGAATCTGTTGCGCCGTGCCCACCACGCCGAGGTGTTCCGCACGCTGGCGCGCGATCTGGAAAAAGTGCTCACGGTCGAGCAGGTGGCCGACGACCTCTCGGCCCTGGCCGACTCGGTGCTGCGCCTGACCGCGCGCTGGTGCTGGGCGCGCCTGAAGAACCGCCACCGCGACGAGCCGGCGTTCGCCATCATTGGTTACGGCAAGCTCGGCGGCAAAGAGCTGGGCTACGGCAGCGACCTGGACATCGTGTTCGTCTACGAAGACGAGCATGAAAACGCCGGCGAGATCTACGCCGCCTTTGTGCGCAAGATGATCAACTGGCTCACGGTGAAAACCGGCGAGGGCGACCTGTTCGAGATCGACACCGCACTGCGGCCCAACGGCAACTCGGGTCTGCTCGTCACCAGCTTCCAGGCCTACACCAACTACCAGCAGCAGCGCGGCAGCAACACCGCCTGGACCTGGGAGCACCAGGCCATGACACGCGCGCGCTTCGTGCTCGGCGGCGTGTCGCTGGCCGGTCGGTTCGACGCGGTGCGCGAGGACGTGATCACCGCGCTGCGCGACGGCGACTCGCTGGCACGCGAGATCGTGGCCATGCGCGAGAAGGTGCGCCAGGCGCACCCGGTGCGCGGCACCATGTTCGATGTGAAGCACAGCCCCGGCGGCATGGTCGACGTGGAATTCGTCATGCAGTACCTCGTGTTGCTGCATTCGCGCACCCAGCCCGAGCTGCGTGCCAACACCGGCAACATCAACCTGCTGCGCCGGGCTGAAGCCGCCGGCCTGCTGAAGCCCGGCATGGGTGAAGCGGCCGCGCAGGCCTACCGCGAGCTGCGCCAGATCCAGCACCGCGCGCGCCTGGACGAAGCCCCGACGCAAGTCGACGCCGCAACGGTGCAGGCATCGGCCGACGCCGTGCGGGCCTTGTGGCAGCACGTGCTGGGTCCGCACACCGGCGCATCGCGCACGGCATGACACGTCCGCTGAGCTGGCTGGCGCTGTGCGGCTTGCACGGTGCGGTCAGCGTGGTGCTGTGGGGGTGGGGCGGCCGCTGGACAGACGTGCTCGTCTGGCGCGCCGACACATGGGTTCAGCAACCGTGGACGCTGTGGACCAGCGCCTGGGTGCACCTGAGCACACCCCACCTGATCGGCAACCTGCTGACCCTGGCCGCCTACATCACCATCGGCTGGGTTGTGCGGCCCGACAGCCGTTGCACACTGGCCTGGCTGCTGGCCTGGCCGCTGGTGCAGCTGTCCCTGTTGCTGTGGCCTGGCGTGGAAACGGTGGTCGGGCTCTCGGGCCTGCTGCACGCCGGCGCGCTGGTGGTGGCGGTGCATCTGGCGTTGGCGCGCCTGCCGATCGGTCGCGCTCGCTTCTGGGGTGTGCTGCTCGGCGTGGCGGTGCTGTCCAAGGTGGCGCTCGAAGAAGCCTGGCAGCGGCCCGTGGTGTGGGACGGCACCCACGAACTCTTCGTGGTGCAGGTCGCGCACCTGGCCGGCGTGAGCTGGGGCGTGGTGCTCGGCCTCTTGACCGCATGGTGGCCTGCCAACGCAAGCCATCACGTCGACTGAGCCGCCCACAAAAAACCCGCCACGGGGGCGGGTTCCTGCGGGTCTGCCGGCTCAGGCCGGTGCGATCACGGCCGGCGGCGCGAGCGACTTGCGGAAGCGGTTGAGCTCCTGCACGGTCTTGAAGCTCTGTTCCATGAGCAAGCTCATGTTGTGCAGGATGCGCTCGACCACGCGGTTCTCCCACACGGCGTCAAAGTCGATCTGCTTGTCCAGCCAGTGTTCGAGCCACTCGGGGTTGGGCAGGCGGCTCTGGATCGTGTCGTTGGGGAACAGGTCCTTGTTGACGTGCAGGTTGGTCGGGTGCAGGGCCTGTGCGGTGCGGCGCGCGCTCGCCATGAGCACGCCCACCTTGGCGAAGGCCACCCGCGCTTCGTCACCGAACTTGCCGATGGCGCGCTTCATGTAGCGCAGGTAGGCGCCACCGTGGCGGGCTTCGTCCTGGCTGAGCGTGGCGTATATCTTCTTGATCACCGGCTCCGAATGCCATTCGCTGGCGCGGCGGTACCAGTGGTTGAGGCGGATCTCGCCGCAGAAGTGCAGCATCAGCGTTTCCAGCGGAGGGGCGGGGTCGAACTCGAATCGGATGTCGTGCAGCTCCTGTTCGGTGGGCACGAGGTCGGGGCGGAAGCGGCGCAGGTACTCCATGAGCACCAGCGAGTGCTTCTGTTCTTCAAAGAACCAGATCGACATGAAGGCCGAGAAGTCGGAGTCGTCGCGGTTGTCGCGCAGGAACATCTCGGTGGCCGGCAGCGCCGCCCATTCCGTGATGGCGTTCATCTTGATCGTCTGCGCCTGCTCATCGGTGAGCGCGCTGGCGTCGAACTGGTCCCAAGGAATGTCCTTGTCCATGTCCCAGCGCACAGATTCGAGTTGTTTGAAAAGTTCGGGGTAGAGCATGGTGGGCCTTTCGGTACGGGCGCATTTTATGCGGGGGGAGCGCGCTTGCGCTTACAAATCGCCGAGGCGGGCCAGGGTCAGCACGGCCTGGTCCCGCACGGCCTGGCGCTCGGTGGGCTCCATGCGCTGCAGGTTTTTCACCATCAGCGCGGTGCGGGGGCTGGCGGCCAGTTCGGTCTCGTGGCGGTCCAGAAAGTTCCAGTAGAGCGTGGTTACCGGGCAGGCCTGCGCGCCCACGCGCAGCTTGGGCTGGTAGCGGCAGCCCTTGCAATGGTCGCTCATGCGGTCGATGTACTGGCCGCTGGCCGCATACGGCTTGCTGGTGAAACGCCCGCCGTCGGCGTAGAGCGCCATGCCGGCCACATTGGGCAACTCGACCCACTCGATGGCGTCCACGTAGACCGCGAGGTACCAGTCGGCCACCTGTTGCGGGTCGACCTCGGCGAGCAGCGCGAACTGGCCGGTGAGCATGAGGCGCTGGATGTGGTGCGCATAGCCGTGCTCGAGCGTCTGGCCCACCGCGTCCTTCATGCAGGCCATGTGGGTCTGTGCGGTCCAGTACCAGGCGGGCAGGTCGCGCTTGTTACCTAAGTGATTGGCGTGCTTCATGCCCGGCATGTCCATCCAGTACACGCCGCGGATGAACTCGCGCCAGCCGAGTACCTGGCGGATGAAGCCCTCCACGCTGGCCAGCGGCACACCCCGGTCGCGGTGTGCGGCCTCGGCGGCGGCCACCACCTCGCGCGGGTCGATCAGGTGCAGGTTGAGCGCCACCGACAGCAGCGAGTGCCAGCCGAACGGTGTCCTGGTCCACATGGCGTCCTGGTAGGCGCCGAACATCTCCAGGCGCTGGTCCACAAAATGCCGCAGGGCTTCACGTGCCTGCTCGGGCGTGACGGGCCAGGCAAAGCTCTTGAGCTCGCCCGGGTGGTCGGCAAAGCGCGTCTGCACGAGTCCGATCACCTCGCGGGTGATGGCATCGGGCTCGAACTGCGCCGGCGGCGTGATCAGCCCCGGTCCCTGCTTGGGGTAGCTCTTGCGGTTGTCGGCGTCAAAGTTCCACTGCCCGCCCACGGGCTCGCCACCGTCCATGAGCACGCCGTGCTCGCGGCGCATCTCGCGGTAGAAGAACTCCATGCGCCATTCCTTGCGGCCCTGTGTCCAGCGCGCGAAGCGCTGGCGGCTGCAAAAGAAATGCGTGTCGTCGAAGCGGCGCAGCGGCACACCGGCCGCAGCGGCGGTGGCTTCAATGTCTTGCTGCAATCGCCATTCGCCGGCCTCGCACAGCCACAGCGCTTGCGGCTGGAGTTCGGTCAACACCGCGTGCAGGCGCGCGCTCAGCGACGCAGTGGCGGGCTGGTCCAGCGTGGCGTCATCCATCGCCACGTAGCGCAACGGCAGGCCCTTGCGCACCAGCGTCTGCCGAAAGTGGCGCATGGCCGACAGGAACAGCGCGATGCGGGCCTTGTGGCTCCAGACATGGCTGGCTTCGCCGGGCGCTTCGATCATGAGCACCGCGTCCTGCGCGGGGTCGAAGCCGGCGAGGGCCGGATTGTCCAGCCAGAGCTGGTCGCCCAGCACCAGCACCAGCCGGCGCAAGGGCCGGGGCAAAGGGGTGGCTTGATTCATGACGGATTTTTGGGCGATTCGTTGCGGCAGCGCTCGCTGCAGTACTTCACCTGCTCCCAGGTGCGCGCCCACTTCTTGCGCCAGCTCATGGGTCGTCCGCAGGCAGCGCAGGGCTTTTGCGGCAGCGCCGACTTGTTGCCTTTGAAGCCGCTCACTTGATGCCTTTTTCCTGCGCTGTGCTCATGCGGCGTCCGCCAGGGCCTGGGCCTGTGCGCGCCAGCGGGCCACACCCAACACAATGTCTTGCAGCTGCGTCATGGGCCAGAACACCGGGCCGGCGCTGGCGGGGCGGCCGCGCTGGGGCTTGAGCAGCACCGGCGATTGGCCGCCGGCCCAGATCTCCACCTGCGGGGGCAGGCGCTCGCGCAGCTGGTCGAGCGCGGCGCGCACATCGCGCGGATTTTGTGCGGCGGTGAGGCCCAGCGCCACGATGTCGGCTCCGCTGGTGGACGCGGCGGCCACGATGTCGGGCAACGGCGTCTGCACCCCCAGCGGCACGGTGTGGCAGCCCTCCATCACCATGAAACACTCGGCCATGAGCAGGCCCAGGCCGTGCACCTCGCCCGGCAGCGTGGTGAGCAAGATGCGCGGCGGCGTGGGTGCCCGTGCCTGGGTGAGCTGACCCAGGGCCTGGCGCAGCACCGACTGCACGATCTCGGTGTAGAGGTGCTCTTCATAGACCGCCAGCTGGCCATCAAGCCAGGCCTGGCCCACCTGCACGTTGATGGGCGCCACGCACTCGGTGATCAGGCGCGCCAGGCCGCGCTCCGTCAGCGCCTGGGCCAGGGCCTGGCGCAAGCCGTGGGCGTCCTGGCGGCGCAACAAGGGCAACCATTGCGCGAGCGCAGGGCAGGCCATCTCGCCGACGGCGGACGCACGCGGCTGAATCCGCTTGCCCGCGCCCTGCGTATCCAGTGCAACCAGGTCTGCCAGCGGCAGGGCCACCACCCCGCCGGGCCGATGCCCGGCATCGATCAGGCGGCGGATGTGGCGCAAGCGGATCAGTTGGTTATCGTCGTACCGCCGCTCGCCCAGCGCGTCGCGCGCGGGTGTGGGAAAACCATAGCGCCGCTCCCACACCCGCAGTGTGTCTTTGGACAGACCGGTGTCGCGTTCGACGTCGGCGATGCTGTGTTCGCCAGGGGTATCGGGGCTTGAGCTTGTCATGGACAAATGATCCAATGTTTCGTCAGATTATGGAGTTCCCGTCATGAAATCAGCGCTTGTCCATGTCAATCCCCGTGTCTTCGCCCGGCTGGCCTCGTCTGGCCTGATCGCCGCCAGCGTCCTGTGGGGCCCGGCCGCCCAGGCCCAGGCGCGCAAGCCCGAGGCCACAGCCACCGCCTGCCCGGCGCTGCTGCAGCACCGCTTTGACCGTCTGCAGGACGAAAAACCCCAATCGTTGTGCCAGTACAGCGGGCGGGTGGTGCTGGTGGTCAACACCGCCAGCTTCTGCGGGTTCACCAGCCAGTACGAAGGCCTGGAAGCGCTCTACGCCAAATACAAAGCGCAGGGCCTGGTGGTGCTGGGCTTCCCGGCCAACGACTTTGGCCGCCAGGAACCGGGCAACAACCAGGCGATCGCCGATTTTTGCGAGAACACCTTCGGCGTGAAATTCCCGATGTTCAGCAAGACCAGCGTGGTCGGCCGAGAGGCCAGTCCGTTTTACAAACAGCTGGCCCAGAAAACCGGCGAGACGCCGCAGTGGAACTTCCATAAATATGTGATCGGGCGCGACGGACAGACCGTGCGCAGCTACCCGAGTTCGCTCGACCCGAAAAACCCTTCATTTTTGAAGGACATCGAACGATTTCTGTCGACCAAATCGTGACCGACCAGTCACAATAAAACTGCTCAGTCTATTTTGAACACTTTGACCACCATGCACGCCTTCCCGCTCGACCGGACCCAACGCCCCCGCGCACCCGTCCGGAACTTTTTTGAGCGCTCGTTTCTCTCAGCGTGCAGGTCGGTGTTGGCACCGGCCACCGAATTCCGTTTTGCACTGCGAAGCCTGTCCGGTCCCCGTGACCGGACTGAAATCCCGAGGCGCTTCTCCTCCTCCTCCCTCCCTCCCTTGTTCGTTTCGGGGCGCTTCGCAGTCTTTTGTATCCCGGCCAGCTCCGCTGGCTCCCTCTGAGGTCCGACCATGCTCACGGACCTCGCTCCCACCCCCCGCCGCGCGGCACCCAGCGGCGCACGCCCACCCCGCGTGGCCATCGTCGGTTCCGGCATTTCGGGCCTGGCCGCCGCCCACACGCTGCAGGGCCTGGCCGACATCACGCTGTTCGAAGCCGGCGACTATTTTGGTGGCCACACGCACACGGTCGACATGACCTTGCCGAACGCCCAAGGCGTGCCCACCACCTTCGGCGTGGACACCGGCTTCCTGGTGCTCAACGAGCGCACCTACCCCAACCTGCTGGCGCTGTTGGCGCAGCTGGGCGTGCCGATCGCCAAGTCCGACATGTCGTTCTCGGTGCAGGCACCGGGTGCGGCCCCCGGCGGCGGCGTGCTGGAGTGGAGCGGCAGCAACCTCTCGACCGTGTTCGCCCAGCGCCGCAACCTGTTCAATCCGCGCTTCCTGCGCATGCTGGCCGACATCGTGCGTTTCAACCGCATCACCACAAAGCTGGCGGAGCAGGGAGAAGACTTGCGCGACAACAGCCCGCTGCTGCAGCCGCTGGGCGAGTTTCTCAAAGCGCAGGGCTTCTCCGACGAGTTCCGCGACTGGTACTTCCTGCCCATGATGGGTTGCATCTGGAGCTGCCCGACCGACCAGATGCTGGCCTTCCCGGTCGCCACCATGGTCCGCTTCTGCCACAACCACGGCCTGATCCAGGTGACCAACCGCCCCCAGTGGTACACGGTGGAAGGCGGCGCGCGCCAGTACGTGCAGAAGATCACCGCGAACATCGCCGACAAGCGCCTGAACACCCCGGTGCAGCAGGTGCTGCGCGACAACCAGGGTGTGCGCGTGGTCACCGATGGCCAGGTCGAGCGGTTCGACGCCATCGTGCTCGCCTGCCACAGCGATCAGGCGCTGCGCCTGCTGGGTGGTGAAGCCTCGGCCAATGAGCGCGAGGTGCTCGGCGCCATCCGCTACCAGCCCAACCGAGCGGTGTTGCACACCGACGCTTCGGTGCTGCCGACAAACGAGCTCGCTTGGGCGGCGTGGAACTACGAACGTGCGCCCAGCCAGGGCGTGGAGTCGGCCCAAGTCTGCCTGCACTACCTGCTCAACCGCCTGCAGCCGCTGCCGGTTTCGCAGCCAGTGGTGGTGTCGCTCAACCCGCAACGCGAGATT
>JAJNQE010000011.1 GCA_021154985.1 Hydrogenophaga sp. | reverse complement strand
ATGATCAGCGGGTGGTCAACGGCGCGCCGCCCGACAGAGGGTGGTCGGGAAACCCGGTTCGCGGGACCATCGAGTCGCCTGGGTACTGCAGGCTTTCCTGCATGGGCAGGCTGGGCGCCAGTGCGGCGTTGGTGGCGGGGATCAGGGCATAGAACTCGTTGCCTTCGCGCTGGTCCAGGCGCGTGCGGCGGTAGGCGATTTGCGCACCATAGCGCTCGCACAGTTCACGGCAGATGTAGAGGCCCAGGCCACTGGAGCGGCTTTCGGAGGAGAAGAAAGGCTCGAACAGGTGGCGCATCACGCTGGCTTCGAGCGCCGCTCCGTCGCTCCATACCGAGAGACGGACATGTTCGCCGCCACTGGGCTGGGTGATGATGCGGATCGACGCGGCCTGCCCGCTGGCGTGGCGCAACGCGTTGTCCAGCAGATTGATCAGCAGGCGGCGCAGGTGCTCCGGGTCGAACGCGATGTGGGCGGCGGGCGCGTGTACGTGCACGCCCAGGACACGCTCGGCCTGTTTCTGGCGCGCCCATTCGCGGGTGATCTGGCGCACCGTCTGGTCGATCGGCAGTGCGGACGAGGCGCCTGGACTCTGGCTGGGCTGGGCGCGTGCCACATTGAGGATGTCGTCGACGATGCGGGAGAGCCGTTGCGTGTTCTGGTCGATCATGCGCGTCAGGCGTTTCTGGGCCGGCGCTTGCACTTCTTCGTCGAGCAGCGCGTTGGCCTGCGAGATGGCCGAGAGCGGGTTGCGTATTTCGTGCGCCACCGCGGCCGACATGCGGCCCATCGAGGCGAGTTTTTCGGTGCGCACACGCGCTTCGACCTCGCGCAGGTCTTCGAGGAACAACACACACAGGCCAGCGCGCCGCCCGTTTTGCGCGGTCAGCCGGGTGCGGGTGTGCAGACGTTGAACGGGGCGGTCTTCGTTGTCGATGGTGGTTTCCATCTCCAGAGCCTCACCTCTCGTGAACGTCTCCTGCACCAGGTGGGACAGGTTGTGCCAGCTGCTGCGGGCCGAGAGCAGCAGCTTGGTGGCCTGAGGCGGCGCATGGCCGAGCAGCATGGTCTTGGCCGCCGGGTTGGCGTTGCGCACCACGCCGTGCGGGTCCACCACCAACACGCCGATGGTCAGGTTGTCGATCACCAGTTCGTTCACCTGGGCTTGTGTGCGCGCGGCGGCCTGGCTGCTGGCGGCCAGGGCTTCTTCGCGCGCCAGGCGGATGGCCAGTTGGTTGGCCAGCACGGCCACCAGGAAAAAGCCCGTGCCGGTCAAACTGGCCTGCAGAAAGCGCGCGGTGGCCGCATCGCCGAACAGGGGACCATTCAGGGCTGCTTCGCCCAGGAGGTACAGCGTGACGCAGGCCGCCGTGCCCAGCGCGAGTGTCAGCGGACCGAGGATGGCCGCCAGCAGCACCGGCAAGGCAAACAGTGCGGTGTAGTTGATGCCTCCCGTCTGGAACGACTGCAGCAGGGCGAACACGACCACGTCTACCCCGATGGTCAGCAACCACTGGATGTGCAACGGCTTGCCTTGTGCCACCGGGCGCCAGAGATACAGCGCCAGCAGCGTGGCGCACAGGTGAACCGCGCAGATCACCACCAGCCACTGAGCACCGCCCGAGCGGGTGACGACCACAAACAGCTGCAAAGCCAGCAGCACCACCGCGATAAGCACCCGCGCCCGCATGAAGGCCCGCCACAGCCGCACAAAAGCGCGCATGCGTTGTTCGCGCTCCTGGGTGCTGTTGCTATCGGAGCCGGCGTACCAGGACGCGGCGAATTGCGAGTGGATGTCGCTGGTGGACATGTCAGCCTTCAAGCAGGCGCCGGTGTTCGGCGCTGCAGTAGACGCCTTGGGCACCTTGCACCGCCTCGTTCTCGGGCAGGTGCGTGCCGCACTGCCGACACGCGACCATGATGGTGGGCGCGCGGCTTTTCGGTGGAGGAGGCTTGCGGGCGGCGTCGGAGCGGTGGTCCTCCAGGCGGTTGTTGCGCCATATATAGAAGGCCACTATCACCACGGCCAGGACGAGCAGGTATTTCATGGGGGTCAGCCGCGCTGCAGCAAGACTTCAATGACGAAACGCGAGCCGGCGTAGCCCAGCAGCAGGAAGCCGGCGGCGACGTAAAGCGTGCGCACCGCGACGCGGCCGCGCCAGCCCAGGCGCCAACGGCCCCAGAGCAACACACCCATGGTGAGCCAGGAGAGCACCGAGAAGGTGGTCTTGTGGTCCCAGACCCAGCGGTTGTTGAGCATTTCCGAGAAATACCAGCCCGCCAGCAGCGTGGCGCTGAGCAGCGCGAAACCGGCGGCCACGAAACGGAAGGTGAGGCGCTCGAGCGTGAGCAGGGGCATGGAGGCCTCGTTGGCGTTGCCCAACCGGATGGCCTTTTCCGCGCGCTGCATCAGCCAGGCGTGCACGACCGCGGCGGCGATGAGGCCGTAGGAGGCAATGCCCAGGGCCCAGTGCAGCGGCATGAGCGCGGAATGCAGGGCCGGGTACGGCGTTCCCGGAAACGCCAGCGCCAGCAACACCACCCACATGCCCAGGATGGCGAGCGCCCAGCGCGCGCGCATCTGCGGGTACAGGCGGCTTTCGATCAGGTAGACGGTGAGCACCAGCCAGCCGGTGACGGACAGGGCGGGCGCGAAACCGAAGCGCGCGGGCTGGTCGAACAGCCCGAGCACCAGCACCACCAGGTGCAGCAGCCAGGCCAGGCCGAGCAAGCCGCGGCTCTGGGGCGCCGACATGCGCGCGTGGGCCAGGGCGAGCAGGGCATAGACCAAGGCTGCGCCAACGGAGACCACGGCGACGGGGAGGTTGGAGGACATGAGAGCGGGCAGTGGGCTCATCAGCGGGTTAGCGCGCCAAGCGTGGAAGGGAAGGGCGCAGCTAAAATCATCCGCACAGTTTAACGGCCTTGCCCGGCGCGATGCCGCCGCTCCGCCGGCTTCACCGCCCGTTCGAGGCAGTCTCTTCTTCCCCCTCTCTCCCTACCCGAGCGCACCATGGCCTCAGCCCTTTCAGATCGACTCTCACGCATCGTCAAGGAAATGCGCGGCCAGGCCCGCATCACCGAGAGCAACGTCACCGACATGCTGCGCGAGGTGCGCATGGCCTTGCTGGAAGCCGACGTGGCGCTGCCGGTGGTGCGCGACTTCATCGCGCGTGTGAAGGACAAGGCGCTGGGCCAGGAGGTCGTGGGCTCGCTCACGCCAGGGCAGGCGTTGGTGGCCATCGTCAACCGCGAGCTGGCCGCGACCATGGGCGAAGGTGTGGCCGACATCAACCTCGCGGCACAGCCGCCGGCGGTGATCCTCATGGCGGGCCTGCAGGGCGCGGGCAAGACGACCACCACCGCCAAGCTGGCCAAACACCTGATCGAGAAGCGCAAGAAGAAGGTGCTCACGGTGTCGGGCGACGTGTACCGCCCGGCCGCCATCGAACAGCTCAAGACCGTGACCGGGCAGGCCGGCGCCGAGTGGTTCCCGAGCACCCCGGACCAGAAGCCGGTGGATATCGCGCGCGCCGCGATCGACCACGCGCGCCGCTACCACTTCGACGTGTTGCTGGTCGACACCGCCGGCCGCCTGGCGATCGACGAAGCGCTGATGCGCGAGATCCAGGAGCTGCACACCGTGCTCAAGCCGGTGGAGACGCTGTTCGTGGTGGACGCCATGCAGGGCCAGGATGCGATCAACACCGCCAAGGCGTTCAAGGACGCGCTGCCGCTCACCGGCATCATCCTGACCAAGCTGGACGGCGATTCGCGCGGCGGTGCGGCGCTGTCGGTGCGGCAGATCACCGGCGCGCCGATCAAGTTCGCGGGTGT
>JAJNQE010000152.1 GCA_021154985.1 Hydrogenophaga sp. | reverse complement strand
AAAACGGGCGCGCCCCAACTCGCCCCAGCCCACGCCCAGCAGCGGGTGGCGCAGGGCGAGTTCCCAGGCCTCTGCCCAATAGGCCAGCCGTGCTGAAAAGGAGCTGCCACCCCGCGTCAGGCTGGTTTCTGCGCTCAGACCGCCCAATACAGACAACCAGGGCAGAACGAGGGCGATCAGGGTCACCCAGAGCGGACCCGCCACGAACATCCACCATTCCAGCCGGCTCGGTCGGCGAACCAGAAGCACCAGCCCCACCGAGACAGCCGCAGCGCACAGCAACCCGGTGCGCGAACCCGACAAGGCAACGCCTGAATACGCCAGCGCCGCCAGCACGGCCGTGACGCTGCGCGCATCCAGCCCCTGGCGGTGCCGCCACCACACCGCCAGCAGGCCCAGCAGGGCAAAGCTGGCCAGGTGGTTCGACTGACGAAGGTTGCCGTAGGGGCGGGCGGTGGGGTTCAGGTTGGCCAGCGGGTGGAAGGCGCGCTCCAGGTCAAACAACTGCAGCCAGGCCACCGCCACATGCCACACCATGGCCAGTACCAGGGCGGCCATGAACGCCTGGGTGATGGCCCGGCGGGTGCTTGCCAAGCGCCCGATGGCAAGCATCACAGCGCAGGCCGCAGCGGCCGCCAGCAGGCCCACCAGCGCCAGGCGGTCACTCCCGCCGCTGAGCCAGGCCACCCCCACCACCGCCGTAAACCAGGCCAGCGGCGCCACTGGCATCACAGGCCGCAGCACCAGGCCGGCGAGTGCGGCAGCCAGCAGACCCGCCACAAAGGGCACCACCGTGAGCGAAGGGCCGAGCACCCACGGCCAGCAGAACACCAGCAGCATCGGCGCGGCCCAGCCCCAGGTGAGCAGAGGGGTGGGGGCAATGGTGGCATGGGGGTGGTGCATGGGTAAAAACCAGGCGGAAGCTCACGAAGGCGAGCGGTATAAATAGCAAGATAATTCTAATATCGATAAAAATGGTAAAAAACATAAAATCCAGCATGAACTTGTTTTTGTCCCTTCGCCCCGTACCGCTTTGTTCCATGGGCCTGGCGCTGGTTGTGTGCCTGCTCTGGCTCCCGGGTTTCGCCGAGGCCAGCGCCGACGGTGCCCTTTACCAATGCCCGCGCAACCTGTTCACCAACCAGATGGACGCGACTCAAGCGCGGCTTCAGGGCTGTTTGCGCGTGGCGCCGGGCCGCCTCACGCAGGGCCTGGTGCCCGCAGATACCTCCCCGCGGCCCGCCGCCGTGCTGCCCATCGTCACCACAACGCCTGTGGGCCCGCCGGTGACGGCAGCGGTGGCGGCGCAGGCCGGGGGCGAGCCGACTGCCGCCCCGGTAGCCCCAACCGTGGCCCCTGTGACTGCGAGCCCGGCGCCGGTGGCGGCGGTGACACCGGTGGCAACCCGGCCGGCGGCTGTGGCCGCGGTGCGAGCGCCCGGGCCCGCGGCGATGCGGGTGGCCAGCAACCAACAGCGCGCCCGCGATCAGGACGCACAGGCCATTCTGCGAAGCGAGCTCTCCCGCATCCAGTCAGCGCAGCTCGAGCTGCAGCGAGCAGGTCACGCCTCCGGCGCCGATCAGACCGCAGCACTCAACCGCCTGCGCGAAGACGAGGTGGCCTTGCGGCGTGAGCTGGCCCGCTTCAGCCCTTGATGTCGATTCCCGTCCCGATGCATCGACCGACCCCTTTTCTTTTCACCCAACCTTCTGGCCTACACCCCATGTCCACTTCTGCCGATTTTTCTGTTGCCTCTTCCACGGCGCGTGCAGCTTCACCTTCCACGTCACCCGCCGCCTCGGCGCAGTCCTCCATGGTGGTGCTGCACCGCGAAGCCCATGGCCAGCAGCGCTGGGACGCCAAGGCCGACCGCTTTGGTTTTGCCCGCGGTTCCGTGACCGCTGCGATCAGCTTGTCCGAGCTCGCCGCCGCCTGCACCGTGTTCCCCTGCGTGATGGCGCGCTCGACCGAGGGGGGCTGGAGCCTGCTGGCCATCACCGGGCTGCAGCCGGGTCACAGCCTGTTTGTGGACGAACATGGCAACTGGGAAGCCGACTACTTGCCCGCCACCCTGGCGAGCTGGCCGTTCCGGCTGGTGCGCGAAGGCGGAGATGCCGGGCGTTTTCTGGTGGCGGTGCACAGCCCTTCGCTCAACACCAGCGAGGGCGAAGCGCTGTTCGATGAAGCCGGTATCGAAATGCCCTGGCTGAGCGAGCGCCTGCGCGCGCTGGTGGCCACCGACGCGGCGCTGGCCGACACCTCGCGCCTGATCGAAGCGCTCGATCAGGCCGGCCTGCTGCACGCGCGCACTTTGCAGGCGGTGCTGGCGGATGGCCGCGACATCGAACTCAACGGTTTCTTGACCGTGGACGAAGCCTTGCTGGCCGAACTGCCTGCAGACCAGTTGCACGCCCTGCACACCTCGGGTGCGCTGTCGCTGGCTTACTTGCACCTGCTGTCGATGCGTCGCTTCCGCGCGCTGGTGGCGCGCGCCAGCCAGCGCCAGACAGAAGCGGCCGAGTTCGCTGCCTGACAGGCGCTGCTGCGCGATTCGTTTCCGTTCCCGTTTGTTTATGCCTGCGCCCAGCCACCTCGGTCGGGCCAGCTGTTTCCCTGAAAGTCCGCCATGAGCCGCCTCCCGTCCAAAGCGCAACGAACCACCACCTCCCCGCAGCGCCAGCGCCTGCAGACCCTGGTGGTGCGCGTGGGAACACTGCCCATGGCTGCGGCCATGGCCCTGGGGGCGACGGTGCCCTGGGCGGCGGCGCAAACGGTGATCACCCCGCTGAGTGGCCCCGCCGCCACCCAGACCCTGGTGACCCGCACGCCCGACCGCGTGACGGTGACCACCGGCACCTTGCGCGAAGGCAACGCGTTCAACAATTTCTCGAGCTTCCAGGTGGGCGCGGGCGACCGCGTGGGGCTGGTGGTGCCGCAAGGGGCCAACTGGCTGGTGAACGTGGTGCGCGATACGCGCGTCCAGGTGGACGGTTTGCTGCAGGGTCAGCTGGCCAACGGCACGGTAGGCGGCAACCTGCTGTTCATCGACCGCCACGGTTTTGCGGTGGGTCCGCAGGGTCGGGTGCAGGCCGGGCGGCTGGTGTTTGCCGCGCCGTCGTCGGCGTTTGTCGATGGCCTGCTGGCCGACGGCCCGGGTCTGGGCAGTGCGCGCGTGAGCGGTGTGCTGGGTGGCGCTTTTGAGCGCTCCGACACCGGTGCGGTGCGCATCGATGGCGTGATCGAGACCACCGACGGTGTGCAGATCATGGCGGGTCAGGGCGCGGGCTCTGCGCAGGCCGTGTCGATCTCGGGGCAGGTGAGCGTGTCAGGCCGGCAGGCCGGCAGCGGTGTGAACCTCGGCGACCTGCGTTCGCTGACCCCGGTGGTGGTGCGCGACGGGGTGATCGACATCACCACACCGGGCGACATTGTGTTCAACGGCAAGCTGCTGGCCGACGGCGCGCACTGGAGCGATGCCGGTGCGGTGCGCGTGGTGGCGGGCGGCAACATCGAGCTGGGCGGCGCGAGCGTGGTGTCGGCGTCGGCTGGCGAGGGCAGCGGCGCACAGGGTGGCACCGTCAGCCTGTTTGCCCATGGCAGCGCGAGCAACGCCACCGGTGCGGCCCTGGCTGCACGGGGTGACGGACTTGGTGCGGGTGGCTTCATCGAGTTTTCCGCTGCGCGATCGGTACAGGTGGGTGGATTGACGCTGGACGCCGGCAGCGATCAGGGCCAGGCCGGTCTGGCCTACATCGACCCCGAAGATTTGACGGTCACGGACAGCCTGTACACGAACGGCGCCAACCTCTTGCTCGAAGCCAGCAAGAACCTGCAGGTCAACACGGGAGTGACGCTGAACACGCGCCGCGTGACCAACGACGCAGCGTCTAAAGATGGCGTCGCGGCTGCCGCAGATGCCATCACCGGGAACGCCCTGACCCCTTCGCTGGGCAGCAGCGGCAACATCAAACTCACAGCGCCTTCGATCAGCGTGAAGGCCGGCGCCACGCTGGATGCTTCGGTGATCAACCCGAGTGGGTCGGCCTACGAGGCTGGCGACATCACCCTCACCGCCACCCAGGCAAGCACCTGGGAGACGCTCATCAGCCTGGCGGACGCGAATGCCAGCATCGATGTGGCAGGCACGCTGACGGGGCGCAACATCACGCTGGAGGCGTCGATCGAGTCCTCGGCATCGTTTGGCGGCACCTCGGGCTCGATCCAGCAGCAAGCCGTTGACCTGCTGCAGGAGGGCCTGCCGTTTGCGGCCAGCCTGTCTTATGTTGAGGCCAAGGGCGATGCCAACATCACGCTTCAGGGCACGGCGGTGCTGGTCGCCACCGAGGCGATCAGCCTCACGGCACTGGCGGACCGGTCGGTCAGTGTTGAAACGGAGGCCGCCGGTTCGGCCAAGGCCAACCTCAGCGCGGGTTTTGCGCGCGTGTTGGGCACCACCGACATTGACGTGAAAGGCGGTGCGAGCCTCAACGCCGGGTCCGACCTCGCCTTGGTGGCAGCGTCCAAGACCAGCGTCACCATGGCCAGTTCGGCCGCTGGTGAGACCGACGAAGAATCGGGTGCGGCCAATGTGGCTTCCATCGTCTTTGCGGGGTCGATGTCGGACGTGACCACCTCGGTCAACGTGGCTGCGGGGGCCACACTGACCAGCGATGGCGATACCCTGCTGCAGGCGTTTCACGCGGGCCAGTACGACACCACCGCCGAAGTCACGGTGTATGGCGGTGGCACGGCGGGTGCGGTGGGTGCGTTGTCTTTGCAGAAGTCCATAACCGGGGTCACAGTGGGTGGCTCGGTGAACGCAATGGGCAATGTGAGCCTGATGGCCATGAACGCATCAGCCAAAAATGCCATCACGGCCAGCGCGACCAACGCTTCGGAAGAAGAGGAAGAAAGCGCACTCGACGGTTTGCCGGAGTCGCTGGAGTATTCCAAGGACGACGCCGGCGCAGCCGCTGAAGCCGCGCTGCTCGACAGCTTCACCGCCATGACCGAGGAGTTCTCTGCCACGTCGGACGAAGCGTCGGGTGGCACGCCGTCGGAGTCCAAACCGCCGGCGCTGCGCCTGGCGGGTGCCATGACCTGGTCTCAGTCGAACCACAGCACCCGGGCCACACTGGCCGCGGGCGGCGTGATCACCGCTGGCGGTGATGCGGTGGTGGACGCGCAGACGCTGGTGGGCCAACTGCAAAGCGTGGCCCTGGCCGAAGCCACTTCCGAGACCAGCAAAAACGGCAGCAAGATCAGCCTGGGCGTGGCGTTCAACTACGCCGACCACAGCTTCACCACCCGGGCCCTGGTGGGCGCCAACGCGGCCATCACCGCAGGCCATGTGGCGGTGAATGCGTCGACCGATGTGCCAGAGTTCTACACCGCCGGCTTGCCGCTCGACCTGGTCGGCGCGCCGGTTGAATGGGGAACGTTCTCCGCGGCTTACGAAACGCTCATGGCAGGCACGGACCCGCTCTACGACGGGTTCAACACCCGCGTGGGCGCCACCTCGTCGGCCGCCAGCCTGGCGGCGGCGGGTGCGGTCAGCCTGTCTTTCATGACGAACGACACCCGGGCCTGGGTGGACACAGGCGCGCAGATCACCAGCACCGTGGCCGATGGCGTGGCATGGGGCTACGACGTGCGCGAGGTGGGCTTCGAGTCCGACCTGGTGGCGATGCTGACCCCCATCAACACCTACACGCTGGACAAGGATCTGGGCGTGCTGGGCGACTTTGTTTCCGAAACCCGTGACGCGCCCAGCGGTCCGGATGTTGAAGAGATCAGCTTCAGCCGCAGCTTTGACGGCGCCGTGGTCGTGCGGGCCGAAAACCACGTGCAGACCCTGCACCTGGCCGGTGGCACCGGACCGGAAGCCGGTGGCAGCGGCGGCTCGGTGGGCGGAACATTCTCCATGGTCTCGCGGGACAACACGGCGGTGGCGGGCATTGCCGACCGCGCCGTGATTCAGACCCACCGGCTGGACGTGGCGGCCGAGACCACCGACTGGGTGTTGTCACTGTCGCCGACCTCGGGTCAGGGCGCTGGTGTGGCTGCCAACGGCATTGCGTCGTTGAACAAGTTGAGCGAAACCACGCGCGCTTCCATCAGCCGTGAGGCGCTGGTCACGGCCGATACGGTGAACGTGAACGCCCAGCTGTCGTTGGGCGTGATCGCCGTGACGGGAGCGGTGACAAAAAGCGAAAACTCCGGCGTGGGCATTGGCGTGGCCATGAACGACATGGTGGGCAACACGCAGGCCTACATCGGCGACAACGACACCGACGGTGGCGGCGCCGACACAGCCGAAGGCGCGGCCGGGTATGTGAAGACCTCCCAGCTGGCGGTGCAGGCCCAAAGCGACGGCATGATCGTGGCCGTGGGTGTGGCGGGTGCGGCCGCCGGTCAGGAAAGCCCAACCGACAAAAGCGCCAACAAGAACCTGGGGGCGAAGGCGGGCACGAAGTCGGCCGACACCCAGGCGCAGCTGGACGGCAACGAGTCGACCATGGCACCGCTGGAGGACGCGAGTGCACCCATCGAGGGCGAGGGCACCGACCAAGCCGCGGCCGACGAACCCGAAGCGAGCAAGCCACCGAGCTTCTCCATCGCGGGTGCGGGCGCCATCGTCACCAACTACAGCGACATCGACACCACCGCCTTGCTCGACGGTGCAGTGGTCCAGGCGCTGGACGTGGGCGAGAGCACGACCACGGCGGTGGGAGTGCGGGCCCTGTCCGACCTGACGCAGGTGAGCGTGGCCGGCGGCGGTGCCCTGTCCATGGCCAAGAACGCGTCCACCACCTTCAGCGCGGCGGTGGCCGGCGCGGTGGCCATTCAGGATTCGGACGACGATACAGAGGCGCTCATCCGCAACAACACGGTGGTGAGCGATCTAGCCGACCGTTCCGGCGCCCTGGTGGTGCAGGCGCTCAAGAGCGGTGAACGCACCGCCGTGGCCACCGGTATTTCTCTCAACCTGTCCAAAGGCAGCAAAACGAGCCTGTCGGTGGTGGGCGCGGTGTCTGCCACGCAGACCAGTGACGACACGGCCGCCGGCATTGACGGCTCGACCATCACGGGCGATGCGACCACGCCGTCTGCGCTGGGCGTGCAGGTGGTGGCGTACGACCGCAGCCGAATCGGTGCGGGCGGTGGCGCGTTGTCGGTGAGCACGGGCAAGGGATCGGCCAGCGCGGGTGCGGCGATCTCCATCGTGGACATGAAAGGCAGCACCTCGGCCGTGCTCAACGCCGGAACCATGACCCGCGTGCACGACCTCGCGGTGGCTGCGTTGTCATCGCAGAAGGTCGTGGGCATGGCGGCCGTGGCCAGCCTGCAGACGGATGCGTCTTCCAAGGGCCAGATGATGGGCTCGTTTGTGTTCAATCAGATCGGGAACACGGTGGGTGCCGGTGTGAAGGGCGCGGCCACGGTGAACCTCACGGGCGATCTGGCGATCCAGGCCGGCGGTGCCCCCACCGACAGCACGCTGGACGCCCTGGTGGGCGCGGTTCGCAGCTCGACCATGATCGACTACGAGATGGCGTCCACCAGCAATGGCTACACGGACGACCTCAAGAACGCGGTGGGCGGCGAGAGCATTCTCGGCGTGGCCGGTACCCTGGGCCTGACCCTGGGCAGCAACGCCGCCAGCCTGGGCCTGTCCTACGTCCACAACAGCATCCAGACCAGCTACGACGCCGAGCTCGATGGCATCGTCACCGCAGGCGGTGAGGTCAGCGTGCAGGCACTGAGCAAGGCCGACATTGTGGGCATTTCGGTGGGCGCGGGTGCCACCAAGGGCAAGTTCTCGGGCATGGGCTCGGCCAGCGTGAACCTGATCGGGCAGCGCACGCGCGCCCTGGTGACCGGTGGCTCCGTGACGGCGGCCGGGCTGGAGGTGACGTCGCAAACCGTGGGCAACCAGTTTGGTCTGGCGGGCAACCTCAGCATTGCGGTTGGCGGGGGCAGCGGAAAAGCCGCCGGGGCGGCGGTGTCCTACACCCTGTCGGCGGGGCGCGACTACAACGTGGGTGGCGACACCAGCGGCACACGCTCGGCGGGCAATGAGGCGTCGATCAGCGACGCCGAGGTCGATGTGGGAACGGGCGATGTGGTGGTGTCGGCCCAGCACACCAGCGACACGCAGTCGGTGGCCGCCTCGGGCGCAGCAGCCGACGGCAACGTCGGATTTGCCGGGACCATGTCGTTCACCGACGTGGGCGGCGTCACCACGGCCGTGGTCGACAACACCGACCTCACGGCCGGCACGGTGAGCGTGACCGCGGGCGAGGCCGCCGATGGCCGCACGGCCAGCAGCCTGTCGGTTGCGGGTGGCCTGGCCTTGTCCAAGGGCCATGCCGGTTCGCTGGCGGTGGCGTGGAACACCATGAGCGCCGTTCGCCGTGCGAGCATCACTGACAGCGATCTGGTGGTGGCCGAGTCGGTGGCGGTCGAATCCAGCGCGCAGGGCTCGATCGAGACGCTGGCGGTGGCCGTGTCGGCGGGCAAGGACAACGCCGGCTCAGGCTCGGTGTCCAGCAACTTCATGATTTCGGACACTTCCGCCGAGTTTTCGGGTGGCAGCCTCACGGGCACCGCCACCAGCCTGACGGTCCGCTCCACGGGCGCTTCGTCCATCGACTCGCTGGCGGGTGCGGTGTCGGCGGGCGGCACCGGCGCCGTCGGTGGTGCGCTGGCCATCAATTCGGTGGGCGAAGGCGCGGACAACTTCCGCGTTCGCACCCGCCTGGCCGACACCACGATCTCGGCCCCGGTGGCCGTCACGGTGGCCTCCAGTCTCGCGGGTTCGATCGAGTCGATCGCCGCGTCGGGCAGCGGCGCTGGCACGGTGGCCATCAATGGCAGCGTCACGGTCAACACCATCGAAGCCGACGTGCTGACCGAGGTGACGGGCGTGACCCAGAGTGCCAGTGGCGGCGCCTTCAAGCTCACTGCCAACAACGATGCCGACATCGCGGCCCTGGCCGGCACCATCAGCGGCGCGGGCACGGGCGCGGCGGGGGCGGCGGTGTCGGTCAACCAGATCGGTGGCAACCTGACCGCCCGCCTGGCCAGCAGCACGTTGCGCGCCACCGGCGCGCTTGAAGTGGACGCTTCCTCATCGGGCACTATCCAGTCGGTGGCTGCCGGTATGTCCGGTGGCGGCACGGCGGCGCTGGCGGGCTCCAACACCACCAACGCCATCACCTCCACGGTGCTGGCGCAAATGGACACGGTGACGCAGGCGGTGGCTTCGGCCTCGCTGCGCGTGCAGGCGCTGGACAGCTCGACCATCCAGTCTTTTGCAGGCTCGGTGGCTGGAGGCGGCACGGCCGCCGGCGGTGCGGCCTTTGCGCTGAACTTTCTGGGCCGCACGGCGCTCAACGCCGACAGCAGCAAGCTCGTCAAGGCCCAGGTACTCAACAGCACGCTCAATTCGGGCGGCGCGGTGCAGGTGAAGGCCTTGTCGACTTCGACCATCGAGTCGATGGCCGTGGCCGTCGGAGGCAGCGGCAACGCGGCCGTGACGGGATCGAACACCACCAACTTGCTGGAGGACGACATCGTCGCCTCCTGGTCGGGTGGCTCGCTCAACGGCAGTGCCACCACGCTGACGGTGCAGGCTGACGATGCAGCCACCGTGCGCACGCTGGCGGGTAACTTCTCGGGCGGCGGCACGGCCGCCGTAGGCGCGGCGATTGCGGTCAACCAGATCGGCAGTGCGGTCGGCGCCACCCTCTCGGACATGACGCTGGGTGCGGCGACTGCAGTGGTGGTGGACGCGGACCTGCGAGGACAGATCAAGTCGGTGGCGGCCTCGGGGGCGGCATCGGGCGGAGCATCGGTCAACGGCAGCTTCACGACCAACGCAGTCAACGCCAGCGTGAGGGCCCAGGTGGCGGGTCTGACCCAGATCGCCAGCGGTGCTGCGTTCACGGTGAGCGCGGACAACGACGCCGACATTTTCTCGATCGCCGGCACGGTCAGTGGCTCGGGCAGTGCCGCCGTGGGCGCTGCGGTGGCGGTCAATGAGGTGGGCGGTGATGTGACCTCCCGCGTGGCCAGCAGCACGCTGCGCGCCAGCGGTGCGGTCGACGTGCAGGCGACCTCGTCCGGAGTCATCCAGTCTGTGGCCGCGGGTATGTCTGGTGGCGGCTCGGTGGCGCTGGCGGGCTCGAACACAACCAATGCCATCACCTCCACGGTGCTGGCGCAGGTGGACACCGTGACGCAGGCTGCGGCTTCGACCTCGCTGCGCGTGCAGGCGCTGGACAGCTCGACCATCCAGTCTTTTGCAGGCTCGGTGGCTGGAGGCGGCACGGCAGCCGGTGGTGCGGCCTTTGCGCTGAACTTCCTGGGCCGCACGGCGCTCAACGCCGACAGCAGCAAGCTCGTCCAGGCTCAGGTGCTCAACAGCTCCCTCAATTCGGGCGGAACGGTGCAGGTCAAGGCCCTCTCCACCTCAACCATCGAATCCCTGGGTATGGCGGTGGGCGCCAGCGGTAACGCCGCTGTGACCGGCTCCAACACCACCAACCTGCTTGAAGATGAAATCTCGGCCACCTGGTCGGGTGGTTCGTTCAACGGGAGCGCCACCACGCTGACCGTGCAGGCAGACGATGCGGCCACCGTGCGCACGCTGGCGGGCAACTTTTCAGGCGGGCTCACGGGTGCCTTCGGCGCGGCGATTGCGGTCAACCAGATCGGCAGCACGGTGCAGGCGACCTTGTCCGACATGGACCTGGGCCAGGCCACCGCTGTGGTGGTGGACGCGGACCTGCGCGGACAGATCAAGTCGGTGGCGGCTTCGGGCGCCGCCGACGGCGTGGCGTCGGTCAACGGCAGTTTCACGACCAACGCGGTCAACGCCAGCGTGAAGGCCCAGGCGCTGGACGTGATCCAGTTCACCAATGGCGGCACCTTTGCGGTGAGCGCAGACAACGACGCCGACATTTTTTCAATCGCAGGCACGGTGAGCGGCTCCGGCGGCGCTGCCGTGGGCGCTGCGGTGGCGGTCAACGACATCGGTGGTGATGTGACAGCGCGCCTGGCGGACAGCGCGTTGCGTTCCACCGGCGCGGTGAGCGTGCAGGCCACGTCCTCAAGCACCATCCAGTCGGTCGCTGCGGGCATGTCCGGGGGCGGCTCGCTGGCGCTGGCAGGCTCGAACTCGACCAACGGCATCACCTCGACGGTGCTGGCCCAGGTGGACTCCGTCGACCTGGTGGTGAACGCGGCTTCGTTGGCGGTGCTGGCGCGCGACACCTCGACCATCCAGTCGTTTGCCGGCACGGTGGCCGGGGGTGGCGCGGCCAGCGGAGGCGCGGCGCTGGCCCTGAACTTCCTGGGCCGCACGGCGACGAATGCCGGCAGCAGCAAGCGGGTGGAGGCCGAAGTGGTCGACAGCGTGGTGCGCTCCACCGGCCCGGTCGGTGTGAATGCCTATTCCACTTCGACCATCGAGTCGGTGGGTGTGGCCGCGGGAGCGAGCGGTACGACCGCCATCACGGGCTCCAACTCGACCAACCTGCTGGAAGACGACATCACGGCGTCGTGGGCGGGGTCGGAGCTGATCAGCACCGGCACGCTGACGGTGGCTGCGCGCCAGGCGTCCGAGATCGATTCGCTGGCCGGCAATGTGTCGGGCAGCCTGGGCGCCAGCGTGGGCGCCGCCGTGGCGGTCAACCGCATCGGGACCGACACCAACGCCAGCCTGGTGGGCGTGGGCTTTGACCAGTTCAATTCCGGCATGGGTTACTGGACCCAAAACGCCGACGATCTGGTGCTCTCGGCCGAGAGCGACAACCAGATCAACACCATCGCTGTGGGCATGAGTGCTGGCAGCGTGGGTGTGCAGGGCTCGGTAGCGGTCAGCGTGATCGATTCCCTGACCCGCGCCACCCTGGGTGCCGATGGCTTCGTCACCAATGTGATCGCCACTGATTCGGTGGCCGTGACGGCCAACAGCCGCGACCGCATTCGCGGGCTGGCGGGTGCGGTCGCGCTGGGTGCGGCGGGCGTGGGGGCGGCGGGCGGCGTGCAGACGAACATCGTCACCAGCACCACGTCGGCCGGCATCACCGGCGCCGATACCCATGTGAATGCCTTCGCGCTCGGCGCTGGCCTCACGGTGAAAGATTCGGCATTGCTCAGCAGCCCGGACCTGATGAACATCAACGCTGTGTCGGACAGTGTTCTGAGCGGAGCGAGTTACGACACCCGCACGGTGCGTGGCCTGGCGGTGCAGGCCACTTCGATCCAGCAGATCGGCGCACTCACGGCGGTGGCGGGTGGCGGCGCCGCAGGCGCAGCAGGCGCCTCGATCAACGTGGACCAGATCGGGGGTTTCACCCGCGCGTACATCGACAGTGCGCGCTTCATCAACGATGGCAGCGGGGCGGCTGCCGCGCAGACAGCCGATGTGATGGCGTCCAACCACGCCATGGTGGCCAGCTCGGTGACCGCGCTGGCCATCGGGGGCACCGCAGGTGTCTCCGGATCGTTGGGGACCGAAACGATCGAGCGCAGCACGCGGGCCGAAGTGATCGACGGGGCCATCGTGAACGCCCAGGGGGCTGTTTCGGTGGAGGCGGTCTCGACCAACACCGTGGCCCAGATTTCTGCAGGCGCCGCCGGGGGTGGCGCGGCGGGTGTGGCGGGCAGTGGCGATGTGGTGCTGATCCGGGGCGAGACGGTTGCGCTGATCGACAGCGCGACCGTGCGTGCCGACAGCATTTCGGTGGTGGCCGATGGCGCCAACCGCGCCAACCTGATTGCCGGCTCCATCGGTGGTGGCGGTGCCGTGGGCGTGGGCTTGAGTTTCACGGTGGCGGTGTCCGGCTCGACCGTTAGCGCGGTGGTGGACGACTCCACTATTCTGGCCGACGGCGCCGTCGTGGTGGATGCCGACAACCGCACCGAGTCCCTGTCGGTCAGCGCTTCGGGTGCCGTTGGCGGTGTGGCCGGTGTGGCGGTGGGTGCCACGGTCACGGTGATGGAGGGGGCCACTCTGGCCACCGTGTCCGGAACGTCCAAGGTGGGGCGCCGAACCTTGGCCACCGGGCTGGTGGCATCCGCCGGTGACGCACCGGTGACGATCAACCTGGCATCCGATAGCGACCTGGTGGGAACCGGGAACCAGACCAGCGTGCGATTCAGCCTGAGCGACCTCGGCGGTCGGGTGAACCCGGCGTCGGCCGTGGTGACCGTGACGGACGGTGAAACCACAGTGACGGCGGTGCGCCAGGCCGATGGGACCTACACGGCCAATGTGTCCGGCCTGGCCGACGGCGTGTTGCTGGCACAGGTGGTGTTGACCGAGAACTCGGTCCAGAAGGTCTCCAGCACCACCATGCTCAAGTCGACCGGCATCAACGACCTGGACGACCTGCCTGAGGCCGCCAGCTTGCCGGCTGCCGCCACGCGTATTTCTACCCTGTCGAGTTTTGACGTGGTGGATGCGCGCAACCATGGCGCGGTGCGTTTCGTGCTGAAGGGCGCCGCTGGTCCCACAGCCGACAGCACGGTGGTGGTCACGGTGTCCGACGGCACGCGCAGCGTCACGGCCACGCTGGGAGCCGACGGCAGCTACACCGCCGATGTGCGCTCGCTGGGCGACGGCGTGCTCACCGCGCTGGTGACCACCACCGCAGGCGAGACGTCGCGAACGACCTTGACGAAAGCGTCCGGCGCGGATTCGCTGTCGGTAACGGCCAACGAACACATCGTGCTCAACAGCAACGCCGGGCAGATCGGGGTGGGCGGCGTGGCGGGCGTGGGCGCGTCGGCCAACGTGGTGATCGGCCGCAGCGCGGTCGATGCATCGGTCGACGCCGAGAGCGTGCGCGTGTCCGACGCGCTGACGGTGTCGGCCGCGCGCGATGCCGACATCGACATGATCACCGCCACAGGCGGTGGCGGTGGCTTTGTGGGTGTCAGCGGTGCGGTGGGTGTGCTGATCTTCGGCAGCGCGCCGGACAGCAATGCCAACAGCGAGCTGACCGGCAACAGCAGCACCATGGGCCAGATCAACACGGCCACGCAGTCCGACCGCGCGCAGGGCACCGGAACGGCATTGTCGTCGTCGGAGACCACGGCCCTCAACGACGGCGGTCGCTACAACACACAGGGGGCGTTCTCGGGCGCCTCCGGCAAACACCGCACCAGCGCCACGGTGGCCGCCCAGTCCATCGTGGCGGGCTCGGTGTCGGTGTCCAGCCTGGACCGCACGGCGGTGGACAACAACGCAGGCGCGATCGCAGCAGGCGGTCTGGCGGGTGTGAGCGCAGGCGTGGCCGTGACCCTGCTGGGTGGCGCCAACCACGCCGGGGTGTCGGTGGGTGACCTGGCGGTGGCCGGTGACGTGAACATCGAGTCCGGTGTGCGAACGCCGGGCAGCGGCAAGCCGGCCATTGAAAGCCGTGCGATTGCGGGCGCCGGTGGTTTTGTGGGGGTGGGTGCTGCCGTGTCGGTGGCCTCCAACACCACCGCCAACACGGCGGCGCTGGCCGGCCAGCTCAGCGCCGGCGGTGCGGTGAGCGTCAAGGCGCTGGATGAAGCTTCCCTGCTGAGCGAAGCCGTGGGCAGCACGGCGGGTGTGCTGTCGGTGGGGGTGGTCACGGCCACCGCCACGCAGACCGGCAGCGTGGGCACCACGCTGTCGGGCACCCACAGCGGGCAAGGTTTGTCGGCAAGCGCCGAGCGCAACGCCTCGGCTTCTGCGCAGGCCACGGGCGGCTCGGCCGGCGTGTATGCCGGTTCGGGTGCGGGTGCGTCCGCCAGCGACAGCGCAACGGTGTCGCTCACCATGGCCAGCGGCACCGTGCTCGACGCCGGTGCCGGTGACCTGGTGCTGTCGGCCAAAGCCAACCCCAGCGCCAGCACCAACGCCACCGGTGTGTCGGTGGGGCGAACCGCCGGCCTGGGTGTGTCCGTGGCGCAGTCCAGCGTTGACACGTCTGTGCAGGTCACGGCGCTGGGTGCGGTCACTTTGCGCGGGGCGGACGTGCTCGTCACGGCGGTGCTGGGTGCGGGCGATTCGTCGGTGACCTCGAAGGCCGTGGCGGGTGGCGGTGGACTGCTGCTGGGTCTGCAGGGCGCCGCAGCGACTTCCCGCAACTCCGGCCTGGCCTCGGTCAACCTCGGTGGTGGTGCCACCCTGGGCGCCAGTGGCGATGTGGGCATTTCTGCCAACGACTCCATGCGGATCACATCCGACGCCACCGGCGTGGGCGTGGGATTCATCGGCGCGGGCGTGGCGGTGGCCATGGCCGAAAGCGATACCTCGGTGACCGTTTCGGCGGGCGCGCTCGGCGGACGCGTGGCGGGCAACCTGACGGTGAGCGGACGCGGCGACGAGAGCGTGGCCGCAGACGCCGTGGCTGGCAGCGGAGGCGTGGTGGCGGGCGCAGGCGCCGATGCGCGCGTTGTGCACGAGCAGGATGTCAGCGCCACCGCCTCCACGGCCGTGGCAGGTCTCACGGTGGTGGGCGCCACCACGCTCAGTGCAGACCGCAAGGTGCGTTACGACAGTCAGACCGAGACGACAAATGCGTCGGCCTTTGGCGGCTCGGGCGCGGTCACGACCGCGACCCTCGACGGATCGGCCACCGCCAAACTGGGCAACGGTTCGACCCTGACGGGCGCACAACTCCGGGTGCTGGCCAACAACGATGTGGAACGAACCGACCTGGGGGCGGAGAGCGCGCGCGGCGGTGGCGGCGGGGTGCTCGCTGGTGCGGGTGCGAGTGCCATCACCGTCATCAACGGCACGGCCACGGCCGAAATCGGGGATGACGTCACCCTGAACCTGGGCGGCGACACCGCCGGTCTGCTGGAGCTTCGTGCCTACAACCAGCTGCGCGGCTCGTCGGTGGGCCGACTGGATCTGGGCGGGGCCATCCCCATTGCCCTGGTCGACACCCAGATCCGCTCCAACGCCAACGCCAACGCCAGACTCGGTGCGCGCGACGCGATCAATGTGGCGGGCGAGGTCTACATCAATGCCCTGTCGTACGTCGACATTGAAGCCAACACCATCACCAAGACCTACGGCGCGGCCGCGGGCGCCCAGGGCGATGCGCTGGCGCTGGCCAATGTGACCAACCAGGTCACGGTGGGGGTCGATACCAACCTGGTGGCTGAGGGCGCGGTCACCATGCTGGCCGGTCAGGACCGGGACTTCTGGCGCAACAAGAGTTTTGTGACCGCGCGCGCCGACCTGTTCAACCACGCGGCCGTGCCGGTGTCGGTCAACCCCGATGTGAAGGCCACGCTGAACCTGAACAACAACGTCACCGTGAACGGTGACGCGGTGCGCTCGGGCGGCACCATCCAGCTCGGCGGCATTGTCGGCAGCTATGTGGTGGAAGGCAAAGGCAAGGTCAACGACTGGACGCGCGACGTGGGTGAGCTGGTGGGCGTGAGCAGCGAATATGGCAGCTCGTCCAAGACGCTGAACGCCAACGTGGCGCTCAGCGGCGTGATTGAAGCCGGTTTTGGCAACAAACAGCGGATCGTCATCAACTCCAATGGCAGTTTGTCCGTCAACGAGGGCAACATCCGCTACAGCATCGGCACCGAAGACCTGGCCGCCACCGGCGCGGCGTACCTCGACACCTTGTACGCCCAGCTCAAGAACTACGGTTCGATTCCGGAAGTACGGGCTTTTGTCGAGGCGGAAATCGCCTTCTACATGGAGTCGCTGCTGCGCGAGGGCTTTGCCGCGCTGGAAACCGATCCGGACACGGGTGAAACCCGGATCATTGCCCAGGAGAACGTGCCGGGCACCTTCATCACCTTCCAGAACGTGCGCGCGGGCAGCGGCAACGTGGAACTGTTTGGCAACAACGTCACGGGCAATGCCAGCATCACGGCGCGCGCCGACTCCGAGATCCTGATCGAGAACAACAGCCCGATGAACGTGCGGGTGAAGGACCTGATCATCGACAGCTCGGGGGGCTTCGCAAAATACAACGGGACCTACCTGAAGGCCGATGCCGACATCGCCGGTTTCAACCGAGACACCAAGACCGGACTGGCCATCACGGTGGACAGCATCGACACGCGGGCCGCGGCCGGCGGGGGCGTGGGCGAAGAACTGCCCACGATCGAGGTGACGAACAACTACGTGTCCACGGGACTCGTGTCGAACTCGGCCGTGATCGCCACGGCAGCCGACGGCAGCTGGGCCGACCTGCGGCAGGACCAGATGCGCGCACCGGAGATTCGCGTCAACGGGCTGGTCTACAACAAGCTGGGCCCGATCCTGCTGAACAACACCGCGGGCAGCATCTCTGTGACGCAGGAGGACGCGAACTACGTGCCGCGCCTCGATGGTCTGGAAGTGCAGGTCAACGCCGGCAAGAACTTCGTGCTGTCATCGCCGTCGGTGAGCCAGTCTGTGGGTGGTTCGCCCGAATCGATCTATGCCGTGGCGTACAACGACGATCAGCAGAGGAAGCTCAACAGCATGGGCGTGGTGGCCTGCGGAACGGCCCGTGCGGGCGAGCCCAACGCCACCAGCTTCAATGCCAGCTGCCTGAAGAATGGGACTGGCGGCATCTACGCCAGTGGCGGCATTTTCCTGGGTGCGCGCTACCTGAACATCAACGGCACGGTGCAGTCTGGCCAGTCCGACTACGGCGTGACGCTCACGCAGGCCAGCGTGGGCACGACCATCAACAACTGGGAAGCCCAGTGGACCGCCAACCGGGGCAGCTATCTGGCACAGGGTCGATCTTCCCTCGTGCAGGTGTCGGGCCGCCGCTCCACCGACAACGAATCGGAGATCAACAAGCAGTTTGCCAACGGCACCATCACCCAGTCACAGCGAAACACGCAACTGGCCGCCCTGGCCGCGCGCCGCGGTGAACCCGTGGTGTATTACGACGCCGAAGACAACCGTCTCAAGGTGGCTTCAACAGAGGTCACCGGCGGCCTGGTCGAGGTGGTGGGCTCCATCATCAACACCGGTGGCGGCGTGATCCGTGCGCTCGACGGATACGCCCGCTTCAACATCGACAACCAGACCAGCTACGGCATGGATCTGCTGGGGCTGGACACCGGAGGTGACGCCGGAGTGGTGCGCATCACAGACCTGAACCGCCCCGTGTACACCAATGGGCGAATCACTGCCTATGAAGTGACCACCTACGAGCGCAATGCGCTGGGTGCGTTCCGATCCACCACCACGGCTGGGCGAGGCGCCGGCGCCGCGGTGCTGCGTTCCAGCGGTTCCACGCTGGCTTCGCCCAGCGGCAACCGCCTGGCAACCTTCAGCTACGCACCGGTGACCAACAGCACCTACGTGTGGTCGGCGGGCTATGAGTTCAACCAGGAAAAGCGCTACTGGTACCAGAAGTCTTCGGCTCTCTGGGGCGCCATCAACCTGGGTTCCATCAAATGGAACAGCATCGACATCGTCACAAAGGACGCCACCGCGATGCCCGAGGGCATCTACGTGACCACGTCGGGCGCGCCCAGCCAGAACTTCACGATGAGCACGCAGACCTTCGTGACCGACGGAGAGGAGGAGACCTACTACCGCAGCTGGAAGAAGTGCGGACCCCTGTGTTTCAAGAAGACCTACTACGTGGACTACCGCACGGAAGTGGGCAAGAAGGACGTGTTCACGCAGCGTGTGCGCGCTGATCACCCGATCGCCATTGAGATGGTCGGCTACAGCACGGGCCTCATCGATGTGAAGAGCAATGCGGGCGTTCGCCTGTCGGGCAACATCACCAACGACAGCGGCCTGGTGTCCATCCGTTCCAACAACGGATCCATCGAGCAACTCAGTGGAGGCACAGCAGTCTCCGGCAACGACCTGCGTTTCTATGCCAAGACCGGCATTGGGACCGAGGGTGCGCCGGTCAACGTGATCACGGGCACCGGCTCGTTCACCGCCCAGTCCGACAGCGGCAACATCTCGTTCCAGAGCCTGGGGGGTGCGCTGCGCATCAACCAGGTGTCGACCACCGGCAAGGTGTGGTTGCTGGGTGATGAAGACATCGTGGGTGTCAACCCGAACACGGTGCATGTGATCGGCAGCCGGATCCAGCTTTCGGCGCCCCGAGGCGGCATCGGTGTGTTCAATGCCGACGGCACGGTCCTGTCCACGCTCAACATCCAGACGCAGGACTCGTCGGGCGGTGGCATCACGGCCACCGCGGCGCGCGGTATTGCCCTGAAGCAGGCCACGGGCAACCTGTGGGTGAACCAGGTCGCCTCCAACGGGGGTGATGTGTACATCGAGGCTGGCGGTGATCTGATCGACAACAACCGCAATGAAACCCGCGACGTGCGCACCGAAGAGGAGCTGCTCGCGCTGTGGGACGCTGCGGCCTTGCAGGGCAACAGCGCTGAAGACAGCCGCCAGCTGACACTGCGCACCACCCGCAGCCAGTTCCGCCGGTACTGGGCGCTGCGCAATGCCACCGTAACTTCGGTGGACCCGGCCACCGGTGTCGTCAGCTACACCGCCGACAGCCTGAACGCCGACACCTATGAGTTCACGTACTCTGACGCTGAGCGTACACAACTTGCCCAGTCGGGCTTGTCTCTGGCGCAGATCGAAGGCCTGGAGGCCGCTCGCACGCAAGAGGTGAAAGACCTCGACGCACTTTACGGTGCAACGCGATACCAGCTCAATGACGACCTCGTGATTGCCGAGGTGAACGCGGCCAACCTGCTGGCAGGCCGCCCGGCGGTGGACGCGCTGTCGACCTGGAGTGATGCCGAGCTGCACAGCCCGTTGCCCAACGCCATCTTCTCCAAGTCGTCCACCGACACACAGACCCGGATTGAAGAGCCCAATGTGGTGGGCAACCGGGTCGTGCTGCGCCCAGGCGGCAAGATCGGGCGGGACGATGGGGCGGTCACGATCGATCTGCGCAAGGAAGGTGGACTGACTGTGGACGACCGCTTGACCATCATGTCGGCCGAGACCGACGACATGAGCCTGGACAAGACGAACTGGCTGCTCACCGTGGTCAAGAAGGACACGTTCAACGTGCTGTCCAACCGACTGAACGTGAACTCCAATGGGTTTGTGTACCTGGGTGCGGACACCACGGACGCCTACCCCACGGGCGGCGACGCCAACCTGGAACAGGTGATCGGCGCCGGCGAAGTTCGGATCAAGGTGAGTGGGTCGATCCTGAATGCCGCCAACACCAGCGGCTCGGTGATCCAGGGCCATAAGGCCATTTTGGAAGCAGCATCTGGATCCATCGGCACCGCTCTCAAGCCGGTGACGCTCACCTTGACCGGTGGTGGAACGCCGAGCCAGGCGACCCTGGTGGCCCGCGCGCAAGACGGCATCTGGCTGAACCAGACCGGCGACATGCGGGTGGCCGATGTGTACTCACCGGCTTCGGTGTCGTTGACCGCATCGGGCTCCATCATCGATGCGCGTGGGGAGCGCACTCGTTCGATCGAAGCCGACGGCATCACGCTGACCGCTCTGGGCGGCTCGGTGGGCACCGAGCTCAATCCGATGCGGGTCAAGTCCAGCCTGAGCAGCGGTGTGAACGCCAGCAGCGCGCTGGGCTACTCCATTTATCTGCACGGCGCTGAAACCGGGCTGACTGTGGGCGAACTGTCGTCGGGGCTGGACCTCGACCTTTACGCAGCACAAGGCGGCTTGCGCGTGGTGGACGATGTCACGGCGCTGGGCCGCATTGACGCCGAGGCGTCGGGCACGGGTGACTTCACCATGTCCAGTGGCACAACGCTTCTGGCACACACCGGCGACATCTATGTGGCCGCCGATGATGTGGGCCTCAGCCAGCTGGACGCGTCGCGTGGTGTGGTGGTGGTGGCCCGTGGTGCCCTCTCCGACACCAGCGACGACGCGGTAAACGTGAACGTGGCCGGTCGCGGTGTGACGCTGAGCGTGGCTGGCTCCATTGGTACCACGACCAAGGCGGTGGACGTTCTCGCCAAGACGGGCACCAAGCTGGTGGCCACCACGGGCGGCAACGCCTATCTGGGTTCGGCCACCTCATCGCTGCGGATCGGGCAAGTCTCGGCCGTGGGCAATGCTGTGATCAGTTCGGGCTATTCGATCCTTGACGACCGGGGCACGCGTGCCCAGGCGGTGGACGCCACCAACATCTCGTTCGCCGCGGGCGGCGACGTGGGTCAGGCGACGGTGCCCATGACCGTGAAGACGGCGGTGGATGGTGCCGTTCTCAGCGCGGTGGCCGGGGGATCGGTGCACCTGGGCAGCAGCAGCGGCGTGCTTCGTGTGCGCACGGTCAGCGCCGGCACCGGGCAGGTGTCGTTGAACGGTGGCCTGGCCGGGTTGGCCATCGGCGGTCAACTCAGGACCTCCAATGGCCTGACCTTGAGCGCCGGCACGCAGGCGCTGTCGCTCGAGGCCGATGCCGACCTGGTGAACCTGTCGGGCAATCTGGTGCTGCAGGGCAAGACGATCACCATCGCCGATGGTGCGTCGGTTGACGGCAGAGCGGGTTCGGTGGTGCTGTCAGCCACAGGCGACATCACCCTGACCGGAATCCGCAGCGACAACGCTTCGTCGGGTGCGATTGTGGTGTCCACCACGGGGGGCTCCGTGCTGGACGGCGGTGACAGCACTGCTGACATGACCGTCACCAGTGCCGCCGGCGGCATCGTGGTGACGGCGCAGGGCAGCGTGGGCAACACTGCCCTGGCGGCCACAGCGCAGGGCAGATCCATCGAGACCGACGTGGCTTCGCTGCTGGTCACCAGCAAGACCGATTCGGTGTCGCTGGCACAGACCCGCGCGACCCGCGAAGTCGTGATCTCAGCGAGCAAAAAGGCAGAGTTGGCGGCACAAGGCTCGGTGGTGGGCACCAGGGTGGCTTCGCTGCTGAGCGATGTGGCCGTGTCCAGCGCAACCGGCGGCGTCAAACTGGCCAGCATCACGTCTGGCCAGGATGTGACGATCGACGCAGCTGGAAAGATCGAATTGGTGTCCCTCACCACGCCGCGCGACATCACTTTGTCCAGCAGCGGTCTGGGTCTTGCCGGATCCGGGCAGGGCATTTCCGCCACGTCGCTTTCAGCCGGGCGCAACCTGAGCATCGGTGCTCAGGGAGCAGCTGCGCATGCAACGCTGGCGTCGTTGGCGGCCCGGGCGGGAACGCTGGGCGTGAACGTGGGGGGCGGCCTGACCATGACCACCGCCACCTCCACCGCAGCCCTCACGGCTGTTGCGGGAGGTGCAGCCAGCATCACGTCTCTCGCCAGCACCACCGGGGCGGTGTCGGTGACGGCTGGTAGCACTCTCAGTTTCAGCACGATAAGAGCCGCGCAGGGACTGACGATGCGATCGGTCGGGCAGTTGACCGGCGTGAGTGCGACCAGCAGCGCGGGCGCGTTGGACATCGCGTCCACCGCCGGTGGGCTGACCCTCACCACTGCAACTGCGGTCACCGGCCTCACACTGGACAGCGCGGGCGCGCTGAGTGCGACCACCTGGAGCTCAAGTCGGGGCGCGGCATCGATCACCTCGCGGGGTGTGCTCACGCTGGGTAGGGGTACGTCACTGGGCAACATCACCCTTCGCAGTGGTACCGAGGCGACGCTGGGCACAGTGACCAGCACAGGTGGCGTGCTCGATGCACAGGCCTCCGGTGGCCTGCGCTACACAACCCTGAGTGGCGCGGGTGTGGTGCTGGCGGCCGAGGGTGTGTTGGCCGGCACGCTGCCCAGCGTGTCGATTCTGGGCGGTGCGATCACCAGCCGTTCGACCAGTACAACCAGCGCTATCTCTGTGCAGGCCGCAGCGGGCGCCACGATGGGCGCGCTGAGCGCCACCACCGGTGGCGTCACGCTCGATGCCGGCACGGGCGCGCTGACCACGGGCGCTGTCACAGCCAGAAATGCACTGTCGCTGACAGCGGCCACCGGCCTCACGGCCGGCGCGCTCACCAGCACCACGGGCAACGTGGCGGCGCAGTCCGCTGCGGGCGCGGTGGTGTTGGGTGCTGTGACGGCCGCAGTGGGCGGGGTTGACGTGGACGCCGTGGGCGGCACGCTGACGACGGGCGCCATCACAGCGGCGGCCAACCTGTCGTTGTCCTCAAGCGGTGCACTGCGCACAGGCGCCTTGATCAGCCGCAACGGCTCGGTGGAGGTGGAGTCGCTCACCGGCTCGGTGGCACTGACCACCGTGTCGGCGCGCACCGGGGTAACGGCATCGGCGGGAAGTTCGCTGGCCCTGACGTCGTTCACCGTGACCGCCGGCGGCGCCACCCTGAGCGCTGCCACCGACTTCAGCCTGACCAGAGGAACGGCCACTGGGGCTATCGGTCTGACAATGGGCGGGCAGGGCATTCTGGGCACCGTGACCTCCAGCGCGTCCACGCTGAATGCCCAGAGCACGGCGGGCGGCATGCGTTTCACCGCGCTCAAATCCTTCGGTGCACTGACCTTGAGAGCCGCCGGAGCGCTCACGTCGGGCACCGGTGTCGGCTACAGCCTTTTTGGCGGCACGCTGGATGCCGGGACCGCCGTGGACGCGCAATCCACCAGCGGTGGCATCCAGGTCACGCGGCTGACAGCGCGCACGGCCAGTCGCGTCACCACGGGCAGTGGGCCGCTGACCATATCGGCCGTGTCACTGCTGCCCACCGGCTTGCTCGTGGCCACCACAGGCACGGGTGCGCGCACAGTTCCGCTGGGGTACTGATGAAGGCTTTCCATATGCTTGTTGAAAGAGAGTCCGGTATGCATCGATCAGTTGAATGGGCGCCTGAGCGAGCACGGCAGCGCCGACTTGGGCCTGCGTGCGCCGTGCTCGCGGCGGGGCTGGCCGCGTTGTCAGTTGTGTCGGGGTGTTCCAGCTTGAGGCCGCTGCCGGTGGATCCCAAGCACGCAGCCCACGGATCGTGGGTAACTTTGCGGGATGTGAGCCGAGCGGAGGTGTCGCCCGGCGTGCAGGTGGAATTGCCCGAAGCCCCCTACCGCGCCCGGTTTGCGGATGCCCAGGGGATCTACTACCAGTCTTCCTTGCCCGTGGTGTACCGGACCGAGCACGGCGCCGTCACTGCGGTTGAAGGTGGCCTCTTCGTGCGCTTTGATCAGCCCACCGTGGCGGTGGTGTGGGGCGAGCCTCTGTGGGGTGCGGCCACCATGCCCAATCCCCAGACATTTGCGGTGCAGCGTTTCACCGCTGGGCTCAACGGCGCGGCGCCCTGAAAGGTCGAGCTACCGCGTCATTGCCAAGGGGGGCGTGAAACTGCTGTCTCACGCCCCCCTTTTATCCTCGGGCCCGAAGCGGGTCGGAAACTCAGTTTGCGATGTGGTCCAGGTCGCCCTGGATGGTGGCACCAGAACCAATGCTCAGAAAGCGGTAGCTGATGTTGCCTTGTACTTGAGCGGTGCTCGCCACAATCAGTTCATCGCAAACCGCCTTGCCCATCATATGACCCTTGATGTTGAGCGTGGTGCAGGTGATCTCGCCCTGAATCTCGCCCGTCACGCTGATGTTGACGCTGTGCGCCACCAGGGTCCCCGAGACCCGGCCTTCGACATGCAGCACGCCGCTGGAGCGCAGGTCGCCGGTGATGGTGAAACCCTCACTCACGATGGACGGTTTGTCCGCAGACGGCAACACGGCAATGGGCGCCGGTTTGCCGCGTGTCTCGTTGGCTGGCGCAGGCCGCAGGGTCAGCGCGGGCTCTGGCGTCAGCGTTCTGGGTGTGTCTGGAAGGGGCGGAGCTTCGAGCCCTGCAAGACCTTCAGGGCTGGATTTTCGCTTGTTGAACATATTGCGCTGTGTCTATGACTTTGATGGGGTCGACGGGGTAGCTGCCCACCGAAACTTCGAAATGCAGGTGTTTGCCTGTGGATGCGCCGGTGTTGCCGATCTGGCCCAGCACCGTTGAAAGGTCAACGTCCTGACCTTCCTTGACGTTGATCGATGCCATGTGTGCGTAGAGCGTCTCCACACCGCGGCCGTGGTTGACGATCACGGTGAGTCCGTAGTCGTTGTAGGGTCTCGCCAGAATGACCTTGCCCGCGCGGGCTGGGTAGATGTTGTCGTCTCCCTTGGAGATCAGGTCAATACCGGCATGAAATTTCGGCCGGCCTGAAATCGGGTGATTGCGGATACCAAAGCGCGATGTGATGACGTGATCCTGAACCGGCATGCTCGACGGGAGGGCCGACAGCACGTCCCTGAGCTCGCGGTTGGCCGCGCTTTGCTCGGCGAATTCCTTGCGCAGCAGCGGTGCGATTTCTTCATCCCTTCCTCGGGTGAAGCCTCCCATGGGGCTACTGCCGTGAATCACCTTGATGGCCTTTTCGGTCAGGCCCGAGGTGTTGAGCTTCTTGTGTAACTCATCATTCTGCTTCGCCAGATCCGTGGTTGCGCCTTCCACATAGCGCCGTATCTCAAGATCACGATCGCGGATCGACTGGGCCAGCATCAGCATTTCGCTCTCGTCCAGGACAGGATCCGCCTCACCGCTCGCTTCGGTGGACCCGAGCAAAGCCTGGAAGATTTGCCGGTGCGAATCCTCCAGACGACTTCTCTCCACATGAAGGTGCATGCTGAAAACCGCCAAGGCGAGCAGTGCCACCAGGGCAGAGCCGCTGGCGACGATCAGGCCACGTGCAATCCAGCGCTGGCAGCCGCGCGTGATCGAGAAGTACTGCAGCTCGCCCTGTTGCTCAAGGATGAGGCGCACATCGTGAAAGTCGCGGTTCCATATCCCGACAAGGCCGTGCGCCATGGCGGATGGGGTTCGCCACGCGCGGGCCAGCTGCATTGCCTTGAGCATCTTCAGTTGTCGGCGAGCGGCAGTTTGTCCGACAAGGTGGGCACCTTCTCGGGCTCCGCTGGTTTGTGGGCTGGTGGCACCGCGGTGCTCACAGGCGCAATGGTGCCGGTGATGACGCCGCCCCGTTCGATTTCGATCTTTCCGTAAGCAGCCACACCGTGGATCTGCCCTGTGCTGCGAATGATGAGGTACTCGGACGCCGTGATGCTGTCGTGCGATTCGCCATGTACGTCTGCCTTGCGCACCTGCACCTTGCCCAGCAGCTTGCCGTGAGGCCCCACGGTGAGCTCGTCGGCGATCAGCTCACCATCCAGTGAGCCGTTCACCATGGCTTTGCCGGGGACATTGAAACTGCCGCTGGCCTTGACACCCTCACCGATGAGGATGTTTCCCTTTTGATCGCCTTCTTTGTTCATGAGTCGCTGAGATGTGGGGTGCTGAAGAAGGCGTCACGACCCTGAGGAGTGGCCTGTACGGATGAGATGCGCACCGGTTGGGTGCGCAAAGATGGCATTTTAAATGTCAAAAATAATAATGTCGATGGCCATCAGCTGATCAGTGCCTTGAAGCTCATCAGCAGGGCGCCCGCGCCAATCAAGGCGAGCACGCTCCCCGCGCCAGTGAGGAACAGTCGGCGGTCGCGCTTGTGGTGCACGTTGGCGAGCCAATGTCTGCCAGCGCTTGAGGGTTTGGCCTCGCTGCCCGGGGTCACTTCGGTGATGCCATCCGGGCTGCACGAAAAGGTGCACTCGATGTGGGCGCCGCGATGGATCACCAGCTTCTGGCACCGCACGTTGCCTGCAATGCGAGCGGTGGGGCGGACGATCACCTCATCGCTGGCGATCAGGTTGCCGTTGAAATTGCCGCTGATCTCGGCGCGCTGCACCGAAACCGTACCCTCCAGTTCCCCGATATGGCTGAGCACCAGGCGCTCGGCGTCCACATCGGCGCTGTCTACCCGGCCGTCCACGATCATCATGCCGTTGGTGCTGAAGCCGCCGCTGAGGTGGGTGTTGGGGCCCACGTGGATGTCTTCGCTCGATGGCCTGGCTTTCGCTTGTTTGGACCGCAACTCGGCTTGGCTGACAAACGGGGTGACCACTTTGTTCTCTGACTCTTTCATGTGCGCCTCTGAAATGCGAACCCGACAGGTCCCTGAGTTGATTAAATGTCAATACAAATGACAAAACTGGCTTTTATGGTAACTCGGTGGAGGGGGCGCAAGGTGTGCGTGATCGCACGTTTAGGGCATCCGCGTGCGGTGTAGCTCTTGATAAGCTTCGAAAAATCGAGCCAAAGCGCTCGTTGTTGGTGCGAGAGGCTCAATATTTCGAAAGATGTCAAAAATAGTAAAAATGCTTCGTAAATATTAAAATTGAAACAATGCAGGCGATCAAGCCGCGTGCATCCACCCCAATTTTGATGAGTAAATCCCATGAAGCTGATCCAGTCTGACCTCGATTTCATCTACGCCCAGCTGACCCTGCCGGGCAACGATCCCCGCAACGCGCCTTTGGGCACCGTGCTTGATCCCACTGGTATCCGCGACGTGCAAGGCATCGGCAACAACATCGCCAATCCCACTTGGGGTGCCGCCGACCAGCCTTTTGAGCGTCTGACCGGTGATGCCGTGTTGCCGCCTGCTGTCCCGACAAATCTGCCTCTCACGGGCACCCCCCCTGTGACGTCTGCGCCTCCCGGCTTCGTCAGTTTTCCCACGCCGGTATCCCCCGCCTCCTTCCCCGCCGTAAACATGCTGCCGCCCGACGCTGCGCTTTACGCGGACCGAAACGTGCGGGTGGTCGACACCTCCGCCCGTGACATCAGCAACCTGGTCGCGGATCAAAGCCCCGAGGCGCTGGCGGCCATCGGTTACGTCACAGCGGGCGAGCAAGCCATGGCTCTACTGGACGATCCGGCCACCACGCTGGGTGGTGGTCGCGTCAACCCGTTCACCGGCGACCTGAATCCGCTGCCGTACAGCACCTTCACCACCATGTTTGGCCAGTTCTTTGACCACGGCCTTGACTTTGTGCACAAGGGCGCAGACGGGTCTATCCGCATCAACCTCCGGCCCAACGACCCGCTGTACAACCACCCCGACAACGCCATCGTCGTGGGGGGGCAGACAGTTGGCTACAACAACTTCATCGTTGCCTCGCGCACCAACACCATCCATGTCGACATCGGCATTGAAAGCACCGACGCGCTGCTCGGCCGCCTGGGACTCACCGAAGGCCGTTCTGAAGACCCTGTCAGCGTGACGGCCGCCGCCGTTGGCGCCAACGGTGGTGTGTTGATGATCAACAACGTGGCTATCACCATCGCCAACAACCGCGCCTTGTCCGGCGTGGTGGATGACATCAATGCCCAGAGCCAATTCACCGGTGTGAGTGCGGCTTTTGTGGGCAGCCAGCTCACGCTCACCCCGTTGGCCGGCGAAAGCATCAATACGGTGTCTCCTTTCATCGACTTGAGCCAGTCATACGGCTCCCACGCCAGCCACACGGTCTTTGTGCGGGAGTACGACGACAACGGCCAGGTAACCGGTGCGCTGGTGAGTGGTGTGAACGGTGGCATGGCCACTTGGAAAGACATCAAGCTCAATGCGGAAAAGATCGGTATCACCCTGCACGACAAGGACGTGCTTGACATTCCCCTGGTGCGCCTCAACGCCGACGGCTCGACCTACTTTGACGGCAACGGTGAAGCCTGGCTGGTGGCCCGACACACAGTGACCGGAGAGGTGCAGTTCGTACAGGACACCGACATCACCGATGCCAACCTGGTGCTTCAGACCATCGGTCATGCCTTCCTTGACGACATCGCCCACAGTGCGGTGCCTGGCATGGTGGACGACGACCGCAATCCCGGCACGCCATCGATCGAAATCACCGCCGACACCGATTCAGACGTGGGCAACCCGCAAGCGCGCAACCAGATGGGTGTCGTCACCACCTACGACAACGAACTGCTGGACGCCCACTTTGTGGCGGGCGATGGCCGAACCAATGAGAATATCGGCTTGACCGCCATCCACGATGTGTTCCATGCCGAGCACAACCGTGTGCTGGCCGACATGCAATCCATGATGACCTTGGTCAATGGCGAGTACGTCGATGTGCATGGCAATGTTTGGTCGGGCGAGTACCTCTTCCAAGCGGCCAAGCTGGTCACCGAGATGGAATACCAGCATCTGGTGTTCGGTGAGTTTGTGCGCAAGCTCAGCCCCAACATCACACCGTTTGGTGTGTACGACGTCACCCTGAACCCGGCGATCACCGCCGAGTTTGCTCACGCCGTCTACCGCTTTGGGCACTCGATGCTTAACGAAACGGTGGGCCTCAAAGGCTTTGACCCCGTCACGGGCTTGGCGAACGGCGATGACAACAGCATGGGTCTGATCGAGGCCTTCCTGAACCCAGCGGTTTACACCGAAACCACGGCGGGCGAGTTCGCCATTGGCGGTTCACAGCAGGTGGGCAACGGCATCGACGTCTGGGTCACCGATGCGCTGCGCAACAACCTCGTGGGCTTGCCGCTCGACCTGGCCACCTTGAACATCGTTCGTGGTCGAGACACCGGCATGCTGAGCCTGAACGGCGTGCGCGCCGATCTGTTTGCGCAGACCGGAAACACCGGGCTGAAGCCCTACGACAGCTGGCTGGATTTCAAGTCCAAGATGGTTCATGAAGAGACCCTTGTCAACTTCGTGATGGCTTACTCGCGCGACACCGTGTTGACCATGTTTGGAGAGACTCCTGCAGGCAAGACCGGTACGGGAGACGCAGGTGCCTTCACGATTGCGCAGTGGGATGCCCTTCGCGACAGCTCTGATGCAGCCGACCATGTTCTCTATGCGGATGGCCTGCGAGCAGCGGGCGAAGCTGCCATCAAGGATGGTGCCTTCATGGAGTACGACCAGGGCATCAATGCAGTCGACTTCTGGTTGGGCGGCCTGGCCGAAGCCAAGGTGCCCGGCGGCATGCTTGGCTCCACCTTCGATTTCATCTTCGCGATGCAGATGATTGAACTGCAGAACTCGGACCGCTTCTATTACCTGAACCGCCTGGGTGGCACCAACCTCCTGGCCGAGATCGAGGCGCAACTGTTCTCGGACCTGGTGATGCGCAGCACAGGGGTCGAGAACCTCTACAAGGACATCTTCTCGGTGGCCGACGCCACGCTCGAGATGTCGGCACCCACCGACAAGGTTTTCCAGTTCCGCATGGATCTGGAGAATGCACGGGTTACCGGCACGGATATCCACGGCGTCCAGAAGCAATTGGGCACGGCTGGCTGGGTGTATTCCGCCACCACCGGCTGGACCTTCTACGGCAACCAGGGTGACTACCTCGACGCGCGCGGCGTGCTCAATGCCAACGGCACGGGCAACGCCAGTGAAGTGATTGGCGGTACGCGTGCTGTAGAAGGTTTGGGCGGCCACGACCGCATTCATGCTGGTGGGGGCAACGACACAGTCTGGGGCAAGACGGGCAACGACACCATCGAAGGTGGTCTGGGCAACGACTTCCTGCACGGCGATGAGGGCAACGACACCATCAACGACGAAGAAGGCGACGACTGGATCTGGGGCGGTGAGGGCAACGACCTGATCAATGCGGGCAACGGGCTGGACAACGTGTTTGGTGGCGACGGCGACGACACGATCTTTGGTGGCGCCGGTGCCGACATTCTCGACGGTGGTGCTGGCAATGACCTGATGTACGGCGACAACCTGGTCGGCACCAACGTGGCCGGCCTCAACGACGCCGACATCATGGCGGGCGGTGAGGGCAACGACACCTTGTACGGTGGCCAGGGCGACGATGCGCTGGACGGCGGCGAAGGCGATGACGTGCTCTACGGCGGCCCGGGCTTTGACGCGATGACCGGCTGGACAGGCGACGACCTCTTCGTGATGGACGCCTCGGACACCGGCTTTGGCAACGTGATGGACGGTGGCCTCGGTTTCGACACGGTGGACTACTCCGCGAGCAACCCGAACCTGGTGCTTGATGTCAACGGTGTGCAGCAGCAGACGGGTATCTGGGTCAACCTCAGCCTCGCGCCGGCCACCTTGATCCCGACCGATGTGTTCATCGACGTGGAAAAGGTGATCGGTACCGCTTACAACGACACGCTCGAAGGCGGCGCGCTGATCGTCAACGTGTACCTGACGGACGCCCAGGGCAACCCCACCAACACGCTCGACCTGTTGGCCAGCACGGGCCTGAGCCAGGGTTTTGTGGTCAAGGATGTGTTCGGAGAACCTCTGGTCATCACCCTGCCCAATGGCCAACAAAGCCTGGTGGCCATGGACATGGAACTGGTGGGTGGTGCCGGCAATGACACCGTGACCGGTGGCGAGGGCGATGACGTTCTGCAGGGTGGTGTGGGCAACGACGCGCTTGCCGGCGGCCTGGGCAACGACACGCTGGACGGCGGCGCAGGCACCGACGTGATGGTGGGCGGCCTGGGCGATGACGTTTACCGGGTGGATTCGGCCAACGATGGGGTGACCGAGCTGGTGGGCGAAGGCACCGATACCATAGAGACGACGTTGACCACGTACAGCCTGGCACCGAACGCGCGGGTGAACATCGAGAACCTGAGTTTTGCCGGCGCCGGCAACTTCAACGGCACCGGCAATGCGTTGAACAACGTGATCACCGGTGGCGAAGGTAACGACAGCCTGAACGGTGGCGCGGGTGCCGACACGATGGTGGGCGGCCTGGGCAACGACAGCTACACGGTGGACAACGCCGGCGACGTGGTCGTAGAGGCAGACGGAGAAGGCACCGACACGGTCAACGCGTCAGTGAGCTACACCCTCGGCGACTTTGTTGAAAACCTCACCCTCACGGGCAACGGCAACATCAACGGCACGGGCAACGGTCAGGCCAACACCATCACCGGCAACGGCGCGGCGAACGTGCTCAGCGGTGGTGCCGGCATCGATACGCTCAACGGTGGTGCAGGAAACGATACGCTGGACGGTGGCACCGGCGACGACACGCTGGACGGTGGCACGGGCAACGATCGACTCACGGGTGGGCTGGGGGCGGACCGCCTCACCGGCGGCACCGGTAGTGACGTGTTCGTGTACACGGCCATCGACCAGAGCGGTACCTCCGTGGACACGCGCGACCTCATCACCGACTTCACGCGCGGCCAGGACCTGATCGACGTCTCCGGCATCAGCAACAACTTCAACTTCATCGGCACGGCCGCCTTCACCGGCACCAACCAGTTGCGCTACAGCACCAGCGGTGGGCAGACGATCATTGAGGCAAACACCACCGGCAATACCAACGCCGACTTCTCGATTGCGCTGGGCGCGGTGTTCAACACCCTGACTGCGTCCGACTTCATTGGTGCGCAAGTGGTGGCTCCCATCAACGGCAGCAACCGGAGCGAAACCCGCAACGGTACGGCGAATGCCGACGCCATCAATGGTTTTGGCGGGAACGATGTGTTGAACGGCCTGGCGGGCAACGACACCATCGACGGTGGTACCGGCAACGATGTGATCAACGGTGGTCTGGGCGCGGATGTGTTGACGGGGGGAGCGGGCAACGACTTCTTCCTCTTCAACACCGCCCTGGGTAACGGCAACGTGGATGTGATCACCGACTTCAGCAACGCCAATCGCAACAACGACACGTTCCGTCTGGAGAACACGGGTGCTGGCTTGTTCAACGCTCTGGGAACCGGCAACCTGAATACAGCCGCGTTCCGGGTCGGCACGGCGGCCACCACGGCGGCCCACCGCATCGTCTACGACAACCAGACCGGCGATCTGTACTACGACGCCGACGGCACCGGTGGTACTGCCCAGGTGCTGTTTGCCACCCTGAGCAACCGCGTCAACCTGACCAACAACGACTTCGTGGTCATCTGATGCCAGACGCGTCTTGACGCGTAGGCCCACACCCCGCGTGACACGCGGGGTGTGGGCCCCCGAATTCCCAAGCCCTCCCTTGGCTTGCCCGGTACATCAACCAGGCACGGCGGGGTAAGTGCACCCCGTCATTCATCTAAGGACCTATCACCATGATTACCTTGACATCTCGCGACGTTCTTCAGTTGCAGGCATTGGTCGCAGGCGCTCCACTGGCGGGCAGCGTCACCGGCATCCGCGATCTCAGTGGCCTCAACAACAACCTGGCCAATCCAACGTTCGGCACCGCGGACACAGCCTTTCTGAGGCTGACCGCACCGTCATACGGCGCCCCCATTTACACCGACGTCAACGGTGTCTCGACGCTGACCCAGCTCGACGTCAACCCTATCTTTGCCGGGCTGGACCCCCGCATGATCAGCAATGTGGTGGGGGCGCAGGGCGCTACGACGCCCGTGCAATCGGCTGGTGCGAACATGCTGTTTTCGGCCTTTGGCCAGTACTTCGACCACGGACTGACAGCCAGCATGAAGGGCGGGAGTGGCACGCTCCTCATTGGCGCACCGGGTACTGGGCGCGCTCCCGGCACAGACAACCCGGCCGACCTGACCCGCACCACCGTTGTGGGCTTTGATGCCGCAGGTGTACCCCTGCATCTCAACAACACCTCCGCCTTCATCGATCAGAACCAGGCCTACGGCGCCAATCAGCTGGTGGGCACGTTCCTTCGCGAAATCGACGGGCAGGGCGGTGTGGGCGCCAAGTTGGCGGTGGGCGGGCGCGACCCGTCCAATCCCGCGTTTGACCAGATTCCCACCTTGCGCGCCTTGATCCATGCGCACTGGGAAAACAACACTGTCTTCGCCATGGGCGAAGGTACTGTATCGTTCCGCGACTACCACGTGGGATTGGTCGATGAACAGGGCCAGATCAACCTGGCACTGGCCACCAACCTCTACAAAAACTTCATGGGCAGCGGTCAGCCACTGCTCGTTGATTTGAATCCTTACATCAGCCCCCTGGACCACGCGGTTGGTGGCGACGGCCGGGCCAACGAGAACATCACGCTCACCGCCATCCACACCATCTGGGCGCGCAACCACAACATGCATGTGGACAGCCTGCGCGCGGCGGGTTTTGAGGGGTCGGCTGAGGCCATCTTCCAGGCCGCCAAGATCATCAACGAGACCGAGTACCAGCGGGTCATCTACACGGACTTTGCCGACGTGTTGCTCGGCGGCATGCAAGGCTCCGGCTCCCACGGTCACGACGAGTATTTCCCGGCGGTCGACGCGGGCATCTCGCACGAATTCGCAGCCGCTGCATACCGCTTTGGCCATTCCATGGTGGGCCAGACCGTGCAAATCCTCGACGCTGCCAACCAGATGCAGAGCATCAAGTTGTTCGACGCGTTTCTCAATCCGGGCAACGAGGGGGAATTTGCGCCTTTTTCGCTGGAGCAATTGCGAGCGTTTGGCTATGTGCCTCAGCCGGGATATGCGCAGATCGGCACCAACTCGATTGTTGCGGGAATCGCTGCACAGGCGGCAGAAGAAGTCGACGCTGAAATTGTCGATGCCATTCGCAACGACCTGGTGCGTGTCAGTGCAGACCTGTTCTCGCTGAACGTGGCGCGCGGAAGAGACCTTGGCCTGGGTACCCTGAACCAGGTGCGCCAGTCGTTGCTTGATTCACGCGATCCGTATGTGGTGGACTCGATCAAACGGTCTGACGTGGACCTGTCGCCCTACACCTCGTGGGAGGACTTCCAGACCCGCAACAACCTCAGCGATGCAACGATCGCCAAGTTCCGCGCGGCCTACCCGGACCTCGTTCTCACCGATGCGCAACAGATGGCTGAGTTCCAGCTCTACAACCCCGGTGTGCAACTGGTCAACGGCAACACCGTGCAGGGCATCGATCGGCTCGACCTGTGGGTGGGTGGCATTGCGGAGTCCCATGTCAACGATGGTGTGGTGGGCGGCACCTTCTGGGTGATCATTCACGAGCAACTCGACCGGCTCCAGGAAGCCGACCGCTTCTACTACTTTGATCGCGTCAAGGACTTCGATTTCTACGAAGCAGTCAAGGACATCGGCTTCTCCGGCATCGTTGCCCGCACCACGGGCATGGCTTACACGGACAACATTTTCACGGTGGTGCAGCCGCCCCCTGCTGTCTCGCCCGACCCGATCGATCCGGTGGAAGAACCCATTGACGAGCTCGCTCCAACCGTCGCCGCTTTCATGCCCGACCTGGGCACGGTCGACGTTGCCGTGGACTCGCCCGTGAGTGTGCGCTTCTCGGAGGCTGTCATGGCCGGCATTGGACTCATCGAGCTTCGCCTTGGCTCTGTCACGGGTGCGCTGGTGGAATCTTTTGATGCAGAGCTGAGCCCACGTCTGCTTTTCTCGGGCGACACGCTGACGCTGGATCTTTCCGACGAACTTCACCCGGGGCAAACCTATGTCCTGGTGATCCCTGTCGGTGCCGTCATGGACTTGTCGGGCAACGACTACGAAGGCACTGCTTCCTTCGAATTCAGGACCCTCGGCGTGGTGCATCAGACCGGCACCTCGGGCAGGGACGAGTTGACGGGCGGCGTCTGGGACGACCACCTCGAAGGGCTGGCGGGCAATGACCGCCTGGTGGGCCATGCGGGCAACGACACGCTGGACGGCGGCGCCGGCAACGACACGATGGTGGGTGGCCTCGGAGACGACGTGTACCGGGTTGACTCGGCCAGCGACGTGGTCATCGAACTGGCGCGGCAAGGCAACGACACCATCGAGACGACGCTCAACAGCTTCAGCCTGGCACCCAATGCGCGGGTGAACATCGAGAACCTGCGCTTCGTCGGGTTGGGCAACTTCAACGGCACGGGCAACGCCCTCGACAACCTGATCAATGGTGGCACTGGAAACGACACATTGAACGGTGGCTCGGGTGCCGACACCATGGTGGGCGGCGCTGGCAACGACAGCTACACGGTGGACAACGCCGGCGACGTGGTGGTGGAAGCGGACGGCGCCGGCACCGACACGGTCAATGCTTCGGTGAGCTACACCCTCGGCGACTTTGTTGAAAACCTCACCCTCACGGGCAATGGCAACATCAACGGCACGGGCAACGGTCAGGCCAACACCATCACCGGCAACGGCGCTGCGAACGTGCTCAGCGGTGGTGCGGGCAACGACACGCTCAGCGGTGGCGGCGGCAACGACCGACTCACGGGCGGGTTGGGTGCGGATCGCTTGACGGGGGGAGCGGGGAATGACGTGTTTGTGTACACCGCGATTGAAGAGAGCGGCGCCTCGGAAGGCACGCGCGACCTCATCACCGATTTCACGCGTGGTCAGGACCGCATCGATATGTCCGGCATCAGCAACGACTTCAGCTTCATCGGCACGGCCGCTTTCACGGGTGCCAACCAGCTGCGTTACAGCACCAGCGGTGGGCAGACGGTCATTGAGGCGAACACCACCGGCAACACCAACGCGGACTTTTCGATTGCGCTGGGCGCTGTGTTCAACACCCTGAGTGCCGCCGACTTTGTGGGTGCGCAGGAGATGTCTCCAATCGCGCCCAGCAAAACCATCAATGGCAACAACAGCGCCAACAAGATCAACGGCACCGCAAACGCGGAGACCATCAACGGTCTCGGCGGCAACGATGTCTTGAACGGCATGGCGGGCAACGACACCGTTGATGGCGGTGCAGGAAACGATGTGATCAATGGTGGTCTGGGCGCAGATGTGTTGACGGGCGGTGCGGGAAACGACACCTTTGTTTTCAACACCACACTGGGCAACGGCAATGTGGACGTCATCACCGACTTCAGCAACGCCAAGGGCAACAACGACGTCTTTCATCTGGAAAACTCCGGGACAGGGCTGTTTAAAGCGTTGTCAAGGGGCAACTTGAACGCATCCGCCTTCAAGGTTGGAGAGGAGGCCACGAGCGCTTCACACCGTGTGGTCTACGACCAGACCACCGGCGATCTGTACTACGACGCAGATGGCGCGGGCGGAGCTGCCCAGGTGCTGTTTGCCACTCTGAGCAACCGCGCCAGCCTGACACACCAGGACTTTGTGGTGATCTGAGGCTGAGCGCTTCTGGAAAAGCCGGCTCCTTCGGGAACCGGCTTTTTTTTCGTCCCATGTGGTGCGCAGGCAGGGGCGAAAAAAAACCCCTGGGATTGTCAAAATCCCAGGGGTTTGAGTACCTTCGCGGCGAGCCGCGCGAGGCAGGTCAGGCGATGAATGACGGGTTCATGTACGACACATTGGCTGCAGAAAACTCGGCGATGCCGGCGTGATCAAAGGTTCCCATGTGGGTGAATTCACTGCCTTTCAGGAAACCATCACCGTCGGCATCGAATGCCTGGTACAGCAGGGTGTTGGCCTCGTCGTCACCGACGGAAGATTCCACCAGGAAGAACAGGCTGGCTCCTGCGTTGTCTTGGCCCAGAGCGAACACGTTGAGCGTCTCTGCGCCCAAGTCCTGCAGACGGACGTTCAGCTCATCGCCACCGGCCAGGCTGGAAATGGCCACCACTGATGCGGGTGTCAGGTCAAATGTGTTTTCCGACCAGGATCCCGCCGCGAAAGTGAACGCGCCTTCCACTTGCTGATTGTTGTCGATCGCGTTGAGGCGGATGTGCTGGGTGGCGTCAAATCCCACCACGGTGTCCAGCCCGTTGGAGGCCGCGGCTTCGAATTGAACCACGGCACCAATGCCGTCCAACACCAGCAGGTCGTTGCCTGCGCCACCGATCAGCGTGTCGCCCAGGTCGCCACTGGCGAAGAGCAGATCGTTGCCCAGTCCACCAGAGAGCACTTCGGTGAATTCTTCTGAACCAGCGATCAAGTCGTTGTAGCTGGTGCCCAAGAGTGTTTCACCATCTAGCGCCGACCGCTGGTTGGAGATACGGTAAGTGCCGTTCTCAGGAGAGAAGGTCTCATCGCAGCTGTTCAGCACCTCATCTGCGTTGCTGGACAACTGGTATCCCGCGAACGTCGTGTTGTGCGCGAAGCGCACGTATTCCAGGTTTCCGTTGACCGTGTCGTCGAAGTGCTGCTTCACTGACATCACCACGGCTGGGCCGCCTACCGCCTGGAATTCGACAACCAAGTCGTCATGTTCGCGGCTCGCTCCCAGTTCCTCCAACTCGCCTACCTCACCCAGCACCGGGGCATTTTCCGTGTCGATCGATGGGATGTGGGCATCCAGTTCAAGAATGTCAAAGCTGCGTCCGTCAGGGTCAACCGACAGTGTGTCGTCGATCACGATCTCAACCACGCGCGCGTCTTCGATGACTTCGTCGTCATCATCTTGATCGTGTTTGTCGACTTCTGGCAGCACGACGGTGACGGCAACTTGCTCCGAAGCGTACGCATAGGCTTCGTCCACGGGAGCCAGCATGTCCGAGAGCCGATACAGCGTGTCTGGCACGCCGCCTGGGAGCAAGTCAGGCAAGACACGTTCGATAGTCAGGGTTTGTGGGTCGCTGTTGGCGTGTCCGTCGTATGCCACCACCACCACGTCGTAGCTTGAGTTCGGCAGATCGTTGAGGTCGGCCCCTTCACTGGTCTGGCCCAGCTCGGTCAGGCTGATCTGGCCGGTGGTGGGATCGATGGCAAAGTAGCCGTTTTGCGACGTGAGACTGCGCTCACCAGCGACAAGGAAGTGGTAAGTCAGCTCATCGGTCGCATCCACGTCCGTCGCCGAAACCACGACACAGCCGATCTCGCCAGCTTCTGCATTGACCGTTGCGTAGATGGTCTTCTGCTCCAGGGTCAGGATCGGCTTGTCGTTGGTGCCGGCGATGGTGACGGAGACGGTGCGCTCAACCGAGCCGCCGTTGTCGTCGAGCAGGTTGAAGGTGAAGGTCTCGGTCTTGGTCTCGCCTGCGGCGATGTATTCAACGGCCGCAGCGGCGACGCTGTAGTTCCAGGTGACGATGCCGCCCAGACCGGTCGTGTCGTCGGTGCCGGTGCTCACGCTGACGTCGAGGGTGCCCAGTGCACCTTCGGAGGCGCTCACTTCGCTCACTGTGTGCACGTCGCTCAGGTCCACGTCGGTGAAGGCGATGGTGCCGCTGTCGGTGAGGTTGCCTTCCGGGGTGACCAGCTCGGTCACTGCGCCGGTCACGTCGGTGGCCTCGACGACGGGCACGTCGTTGGTGCCGGTGATGGTGACGGAGACGGTGCGCTCAACCGAGCCGCCGTTGCCGTCGAGCAGGTTGAAGGTGAAGGTCTCGGTCTTGGTCTCGCCTGCGGCGATGTATTCAACGGCCGCAGCGGCGACGCTGTAGTTCCAGGTGACGACGCCGCCCAGACCGGTCGTGTCGTCGGTGCCGGTGCTCACGCTGACGTCGAGGGTGCCCAGTGCACCTTCGGAGGCGTTCACTTTGCTCACTGTGTGCAGATCGCTCAGGTCCACGTCGGTGAAGCCGATGGTGCCGCTGTCGGTGAGGTTGCCCTCCGGGGTGACCAGCTCGGTCACTGCGCCGGTCACGTCGGTGGCTTGCACGACGGGCACGGTGTTGATACGCGGTGTATCGCCCCCGCCCGAGCCGACAGCTGGTACCGCCAATGCAGGGACAAAGGCCAAAGGGCTGACGATGGAAACTGCACCTGCCGCTCCGGCGCCGCCTGCGCCTGCAGCACCCACTTCCGCAGCACTTGCCGCCGCCGCACCTGTACCCGCTGCACCGCTGCTGCCCGCAGCGGCGGCGCCCACCTCAGCCTGCGCGAGTTCCCATTCCGGCGAATCGGTCACGGTTTCAGACAAGGCTTGGAGGTCGTCCTGCTCCCCCGGCTTTTTGAGTAGCCTTCTCGAGCCCTTTGGCGCTGCGGGCAGAGCCTGGTTGAAGCGGGCCAAGGCCTCCAGGTCTGCGCCTTGCAAGTCGGTTGGCAGACGGCCGAACGATGAATTGACCGGGGCTGTGGTCGTTTTGGCGTTGAAAGCGACCGGCTTGAGCTGGGGGGTGAGTTTCATAGCGGTAGTGCCTGAACAGATGTTGAGATTTCAAAGAATGTGATGGGGCCTGGTGCGAGGCTTGTTACTTCTGATGCACCACTGCCCGTTTGCCAATGCTCGGCGCGTTCAGCGTTTCGGCGTGCAGTAGTAACCGCCGCCGGCGAAGGGCTTGCCCTCAAGGTTGAGAGCGCTTGCGTGGTAACCGCGGGCCTCGTGCTTTACCTTGTCCGTATCGAGCGACGCACAGGTCTGGGCTGCGCGCTCCCGCAGCGCCTCGGGAACGGGGCCAAACGCACGTGGCTGGTCCCAGGTCCTTTGATCGTTGCGGACCACGATCTGCGGGGGCGTCTCGCTGGGCTTGTCGCCGGGTGAGGGATAAGCGCACCCTGAGAGGGCTGCAGCAACAACGGTGAACATGAGAAGACTGCGCGTCACGGGGGACTCCTTGTATCTTGTGTGGCAAACGATATTAGTTTAGTCGTTTATAAATAACAATACTGTTATATGACATGTTCTGTGACATAATCACGCCATCGCAAGTCATCAGTGTGTGAAGGCTTGTCCACGCGCTGGACTCACAAGTTCTTGTGTGGTCCGACGAAACCTGCGAGATCCACGGCCACCCCGCTGGCTTTCGGCCGGAGCTGGACAACGGCATCGACTGGCAGGTTCAGCCCCACCCAACACAACCGCAGCAAACGCTGATGAACCTATGCATAAATGCGCGCAATGCCATGCCTCGCGGCGGGAGGATCGGCATTGCTGCCGAGAACATGACATTGGGCGACCACTATGCAGCCATGAACATCGAATCGCGGGTGGGCCCTTACGTGAAGATCGAGCTCGAGTACAACGGGGTCGGTATCCCGCACGATATCCAGGAACGCGCCTTTGATCCGTTCTTCACCAACAAACGGTGGGGCGAGGGCACAGGCCTGGGGCTGGCGACCAAGCAGGGCATCGTCAAGAGCCATGGGGGCTTTGCACCCGTGTACAGCGAGGTTGACAAAGGCACACGTTTTCGCATCTACCTGCCGGCTGATTCCAACGCACCAAACGCCCGCCAAAACGAAGTACGCATGAGCGTTCCACGCGGCAACGGCGAGCTGATCATGGTGGTGGACGATGAGGCTGCTATCCGGCAGGTGACCGGCCAGACACTGGAGGCTTACGGTTACCGGGTGACCGTGGCGCGCAACGGCGCTGAGGCGGTGGCGCTGTACGCACAGTACATCCATGGCATTTCGCTGGTTCTGATCGACATGATGATGCCTGTGATGGATGGCCTGGCGACCATCCAGGCGCTGCGGCAGATCAACCCGCACGTCAAGCTCATCGGGGCCAGCGGGGATTCAGAGAACGACAAAGTGGCCCGGGCTGCGTGGTCGGGTCTTGAGCATTTCCTGCCCAAGCACTACACCGTCGAGGTCATGCTCCGTCTGATCGATTCGGTGCTCAAGGCATGAGCGCGGGGACAGCAGTGCCCCGCTGGGCCATGGGGGTCCAATGAAGATGGGCCGTGCTACCGCGGCGCGCCCGCGCCTGACCGCCAAGCAGGAGCCGCTGTCAGATCAGCGCTTTCGCGACTTGATCAACGCCATGGGCGCCTTTTTCGCTTCAGTGGAGCGCGATGCAGCGGCTCAAAAAGCAGCGGCTATCGCTGAGATCGAGGACCTTATGCGTCAACACGGACTCAGTGTGGACGACTTGGCCGACCAAGGCTTCTGACACCGTGTGAAACGCGTTCGAATTATCTGTCTGGTGTGAACCGCCGGCGGGGCGGTTCATCGCAGGCAAAGGGTCACTTGAGTGATTGAAACCAAGCCATGGCCTCGGGGGCCGCTGTGAGGAATGTGGCACGGTGATTGGCGTTGGGGACGCGCTGCGCCTGAATCCTGTTGCTGCCCTCGTTGTCGGGATTTCCCATCAAGGCGTTCTGATGATTGTGAGCAAGGATACCAATGGATTCCTTGACCGCTTCATCCATTGAACCATAATACATTCTCACTGGAGCTTTGAAAAGTTGCCGATAAGTTTCATTCTCACGCAACAGTCGCCCATATTCGGATTTTGCGAAAAATGAAGGATTTCGGTATTCATTTTTGAAATAATTGATGAGCGGTTGACGTCCAAATTTATGAAATATTTCTATCAGATTTTGCGTTGATCCGTAGCTGCGTGCGTAGATGCTTAGCAAATCCGCGTAGTAGAGTGGATTCAGCACCGATTGTGCGAGGCCTGGCTTTGTATAATAGGACTCGTATGAGAAGACCGAGAGAGCAACAATGGTGTTCAACCAGACGGCGTCGAGATCGGGTCGGGGGAAATACATGAGGCCGCTCAAGGCAGCGAATGGATCACTGGGGGCAGAAGCCGTGAATACCGCGTCGACCTTTACGTCCTCAGACTCGAGCTTCTGGAGGAAGCCTGTTGTGTTCAAGCCGCCCAGTGACCAGCCGCCCAGAAACAGCCTTGAGGGCTCAGCGTCCCGCGCTTTGAGAAATGCCCGAACATCTCGATAGAGATCGAGGTTTGCCTGCTGAGTGCTTGCCTTGACGAAATAGGCTTCATCGTTTCGGGCATCGCCACCCATTCCGAAATAATCTGCCGCCATCAGTGCAAAACCGTTGCCTGCGTACAGGGCCACCATATAACGGGTTTCATAGGAGCCCTGATAATGAGGGATCTCGCCGGGATTGGTTTTCTGGAAGGCGTAGGAAGGAACTTCGTATTTTCCGAACACAGTGCCGTGCTGGTATGAAATCAATGGCATACCAGCTTTTTCTAAATTCCTAGGTAAAGCCAAAAGCCCGGTAGTCCGCACGGGTCTACGACCTTGTTCGGGGACCTCGGAATCGTAATCCACAGTGTACAGATCGACGTCGTTGCTTGCGCGGGAAACCGCAGGAACCTTGTAACCCGACGGCGGAGATGCTTCCTTCATGAATTCGTCGCGTTCCCTACTCAGGATGAGATTCAACTCTTCAACAGAAACTGAGCGTAAATAGGTGAACTGCGCATTTTTTGCGTTTGCCACTTGAACAAGGAGCAGCAATAGAGACAACAAGAATATTCGCATGAATTACCTTTTAATTTTTTGCAGCCAACCTGTGTGCGATTTTTGCAAAGCACACCCAGCCAAGCTGTCAGTATCATCAAAAATAGTATTTTTCGCAAGTTGGCAGAGTTGGGCTCATTGGATTCGCTGCGCAAGACGCTGCGCCGGCGTGAAGACCGGTAGATGTTGGCCCCCGAGTCGACACCGTCCAACTGGCTGGACGAGTAGGCACGGCCGTGCCATTCGCTGGTGTCGCGCGCCGCGCTGCAGCGCGCTGCGCAAGCGTTGCGAGGTGCAGACCTTCATCCTCGATTGCGACCTGTGAGTCAGGGTTTGAACCGGGATCTTTGCTTTGAGCTTGCCGACTGGGTGGAGAACATCCGCAGCACAAGCCGTCAAGGAGCCCGAAGCTTATCCGCCTTTTGTGAGATGTAGGTGACGCACGCATCGCGTGAAGGCTGTGAGGGCTTCAGGTCCTTGCCGCGTCCCAACGCGACCATTTGCACAATTCCTCGCAACGACAGGTTCTTCTCTGCCCGTTCGAAGACTTCCTTGTTGTCAAGACCTGGCGCATGGATGTTCAGAAGGATCACGTCGGGCCGAATTTTTCTGACAAGCTCGCCCGCTTTGTCGATGTGCGCAGACTCGAGGGGGTCGGCCGTATCTGGTGGAATGTTCAACACAGCTTTCACCATCTCCATGAGATTTTGGATGTCGGGCTTGGCATCGATATGCAAGATTTGGTCGGGCATTAGAGGAGTGCTTGTAGGGGATGGTCTTTGTTGAAGGCGCAGTGACTTGTTCATGTGGGTCGCTGTTCCAGCTTGAGTTGAGGCGTTCTGCCGGCTGTTAGCCTGTTTCAGTGCTGAACCGTTTCAAGAGTGCGCTCACTTCGGATTCGAGCAAAGGAAGAGCACGCGAGAACAGGCCCCATTCGCCAGCGTGTCTTGCCATATCGAGGCCGCGGCAGATACGCAGAGCCCTGTCGGCGTCCAAATAGGTGAACGTTCGCTTCAGTTGATCAAGATCGCCTTGCGCGCTCACGGTGTCCTGCGCAGCGAGGGCAGTGCGTAGGCGCTTCGTGGCTCCCTCGACTTGCGCCTTCAGTTCAGCCACGCTTGAGCTGGCATGCGATTGCTGGGAAGCCGGGGTTCCCTGGCTCAGCCGAGCTTTTTCCTGGCTGGCGAGATGAACGGACTCGTTGATGTCGTTGGAACGAAGGGGGGCAGGTTCCGGGTTCTTCGGAAGCACCTGCATCATGGCCATTAGCAAAGCACGAACCTCAATCGGCTTGGCAACATAGCCCGACATACCTGCCGCCAAGTACAGTTCGCGGTCGCCTGGCATCGCGTTGGCGGTCACAGCAAGAATGGGTGTGGGTGGTCGGTGGGCAGCGCACTCCGCTTCGCGTATGCGGGCTGTGGACATCATGCCGTTGACTTCGGGCATTTGCACGTCCATCAAGATGAGGTCTACTGCCCATTCTTGCCAGAGACGAAAGGCGTCTGCTCCGTTGTGTGCGATGCGGACTTCGCAGCCCACTTCTTCAAGAATTTTTCGGATCAGCAGCTCGTTCACGGCGTTGTCTTCGGCGACGATCACTCGCACATTTCGTAGCCGCTTTCGAGCAGCCGCAAGATCGGAGGCTTGCAACTGAACGCGCCCAAGATCAATGTCGACGGTATTGGCAGCCTCGCCCAATGCAAGCCTGACTTCAAATGCACTGCCCTCGCTTGGGGCGCTCTGGAGCTGAATCCGACCCCCCATCATTTTGACGAGTCTCGAGCAGATCGCCAGACCCAAGCCACTGCCACCGTGACGTCTTGCTGTGGACGCGTCAGCTTGCGTGAACGCATCGAACATGAATTGCTGTTGTTCGAGGGCAATGCCGATCCCGTTGTCAACGATCCGAATCACCAGTTCCTCGGATGGTTGCCCATTCTTCTCCAGCTCAACCGACATCGAAACCCGACCGCCCTCTGGAGTGAACTTCAGCGCATTGGACAGCAGGTTGGTCAGAACCTGGCGAATTCGAAACGGGTCTCCGCTCATCTGAAGGGGCAGCTTCGGCGACAAGGACATCGTGAGCTGGATCGATTTCAGGCGGGCTTGCGGCTCGTATATGGCAAACAGGTTGTCAAACAACGTGCGGACCGGGAAATCAACGTGTTCCAGTTGCAGCTTGCCCGCTTCGATGCGGGACAGGTCCAGCACGTCGTTTAGCAGGCTGAGCAACGCCCGCGAAGAATCTTCCATCAAACCCAACCATTGCTTTTGCTCGCCGGTTAGCGCGGTCTGCTGAAGCAACTGGTTGAGGCCCATGATGGCGTTGAGCGGGGTGCGGACTTCGTGGCTCATGTTGGCCAGAAACTCGCTCTTTGCACGGCTGGCCTGTTCTGCCAGCGTGCGGGCGTGCAAGGCCCTTTCCTCGAGCTGTTTGCGCTGGGTGACGTTGGCGTGCGTGCCCAGCAGGCGGCTCACTCGGCCTTTGGCGTCGGTCTCAACTACCATGGCGTGGGTTTCCAGCCAGATCCATCCTTCAGCGGTCTTGAAGCGGTACTCGCCTGAAGCCCGCTGGACCTCCCCTTTCATGAGTCGGCGCAGTTCGTGTTCGACACGCAGCGCGTCGTCAGGGTGAAGACGGCCGACCAGGTCATCGGTTTTCCAGCTTCCCTCCAGGGCCACATCGCCGATGAGCTCTCCCCACCGCGCTGTGAGGTAGACGTCGGTGAACGGAAAGCGGTAGTCCCACAGCGCGAGTCCGGTGGCTTCCACTGCGAGTTGCAGTCGTTCCTCGGTTTCGTTCAGTGCTTCCTCGGCCTGCAACCGGCTGTCAACCTCCCGTCTAGCGGAGCCTTTGACCCCTTCAAGGACACCTTGAAGACGATCGACTTCGGCCAACAGCAGATTGGTGCGCTCTCTTTCTTTCTTGAGATCCAGATGGGCTCTTTGAAGATCAAGTGCCAAACGTTGAGGGGAGTTCGGGTTCATTACTTATCTGATCGGAAAAGACAGCTGAATCTAAACCTCAGCCTATGAAAAAAAAGACCGATGTGCGACGACGTCAACTCTTCTGACCAGCGTTAGAAAGCACTGCTCTTTCTGGAAAAAAGTGAGTGGGCGGCTTCATAGGTAAAAGTTCCTTATTCACGTGGTGGTGTATCGAGAGACCGAAAGTGTGCGACTGGGCACAGTCATCTCCGCGACAGACTGTTGATCCAGGTCAAATGTTGGGGCAAGCAAACTCGTTTTAGGTCGTATCGCTCAACGGCTCTTTGACGGGCCATGGACCCCAGACGTTCTCTTCGCTTTGCATCGTCAAGCAAACAAGAGATTTGGTTCACCAAACCTGGACCGTCAAAGAAGTCGACCAGTTCGCCGTGCTCACCGTGTGTGATGGCCTCCCGCACCGGAGCCGTATTGCTGGCCACGATGGAGCACCCCACACTCATGGCCTCAAGCAGGCTCCAACTCAGAACAAAGGGATAGCTGAGATAGACATGCACACGTGACACCTGCAGCAGGCTCGTGAAAGCCTGACGGCCCAGCCGGCCGACAAAATGAACGCGTGCCCAGTCTTGGGCGGGTATGGCGTCCTTGACCTCTTCAACGAAGATTTGCCGCCACGACTTTCCATCGGGCACAGCGGCGCCATATCCAGAGCCGTCACCGCCCACGATGACCACGCGGGCGTGTGGACGCAGTTGAAGCAGCGCGGGCAGGGCACGCATAAAAATGTGAATTCCCCGGTAAGGGTCAAGGTGCCGCGCCACGTAGGTGATGACTTCATCGCTGCGTGACAGTTCAAGGGTGCCCAGCGTGACTTGAGCGTCAGGAAGAGGGCACAGCGCATCGGTGTCAATTCCGTCGTGCATGACGCGGATCCTCTGACGCCAGGTATCTGGAAAGGTGTCTGCCTGCCACTGTGTGGGGCTGATCGCCGCATGTGCCTGGTCCAGATGGGCCAGGTTGTTGAGGTTCTTAAGTTGCACCCGGCAAGCTTGTGCGTCTGGATCTTCCGATCCGAACTCCGGGTCGAACCCCAGGTCAGCGCCGACAGCCCGGTAAAAGTATTCGGCGTAAAGAACGAGCTTTGATTGCGGCCACACCTGTTTGAGGAACAAGGCTTCGCCCCAGCCGGGATGGGCCATGATGAGATCAGGCGAAAAGCCTTGTGCTTTGATCTCCCTCGCAGCACGCCAGCAGGCTTCTGCGCGAAGCGCCTTGGTTTCAAAATCCACCAGCCAGGGGTGTAGCCCCACGGTGTTCCTGCCACGCACGGTGTAGGTGACCACGCGAACGCCGCCCCAGGACGTTGCGCCTTCTGTGCCTGCGTGGATGGCCATGGCCATCACTCGGTGGCCCTGTGCCTTTAACGCCGGGGCCAGATGACGAAACTGGCCCGGGAAGTTCTGGTGAATGAAAAGGATGTTCAAACGGTATCGCGCCGTGGCGAGTCTTGTGTCTCAGCGCTCGCCCATCGATTCATTGAGGGTTTTCACAATCGGCTTGAGGATGTAGCTCCACACGGTGTTGCGGCCGGTCTTCACTTCGATGGTGGCCGTCATGCCGGGTTGCAACGGCAACTCCTTGCCAGGGTTGCGGTCGAACTGCAGCGAGTCTGTTTTGACCTGAACTCGATATGAAGCTTGCTCGTCGCGTTTGAGTTCGTCGCTCATCGTGTCGGCGCTGATGTAGGTCAGCTTGCCGTTGAGGCTGCCGTAGATGGTGTAGTCGTAAGCATCGATCTTCACGGTGACGGGTAGACCCGGCTTGAGAAAGGCGACATCTGCGGGCTTGACCTTGGCTTCTACCAACAGGTTGTCTTCCTCAGGAACGATCTGCATCAACTCGTCCCCCGCGCGCAGAACTCCGCCCAGCGTGGTCACGCGAACGTTCTTGACGGTGCCGTTCAGCGGTGCTTTCAACACCGTGTTGTTGACCTGTTCCTTGCGCTGGATGAGCAGTTCGCGAGCGGTGGACAAATCTTCCTCGGCCTTGTTGAGCTCCGCCTGTGTCTCCTGCAGGTATTTGTTTTGTCGGTTGCTTTTCTGACCTTCGAGATCCGCAACCTGCCGTTGCAGTTTGAGCACATCGGCCATGCTGACGTCACCCGTGGCCTGCAGCGGTTCGTTCATCGCAAGTTCTCTCAGCGCCAGCGCTCGCATGCGTTCGATACTGGCAATTTCTTGACGCTGGGACTCGCGTCGCTTTCTGAGAAGATCCAACTGGTTCTGCCGGAATTCGACAAAGCTCTCGGATTCCTCGTTAAACACGGGTGCTCCGCCGAACACCTCTGCCCGCAGGCGGCTCACGGTCGCGCTCAATGCGCCGACCTTGGACTCGGACTCCCGGTACGCGGCTTCCACCTTCGTACTTTCAAGTACGGCCAGCACTTCGCCCCTCTGTACCTGCGCGCCTTCACGAACCCGCAGCTCTTCGATGACACCTCCGTCGGGAGCCTGAATGATCTGGGTGCGCGAGCTGGCGATGATCTGGCCTTGACCCCGTGTGAGCTGATCGATCTCTGCGTGGTAAGCCCAAGTCCCGAAAAGTCCGATGGCCAGGACGCTGAACCACACGCTCAGGCGAAGTCCCCGGATGGAGTCATTGGTATGTGACGTTGTCATGTGTCGTGCGTATTCAGGTGTTGGGTCATGCCGTAGCAACGGATGGATAAACCACCGGCGTTTTGCTTGGGGTGGACGCGGGCGCGGCCTGGGCCGCTTGGGCGGCTGCGCCCTTCATCCGGGCGATCATCTCGTCCCGCGGACCGTCTGCGACGACGCGACCCTTGTCGACGACGACGATGCGGTTGAAGTGCCTGAGCATGCCCAGCTTGTGGGTGACCACCACCAAGGTGGTCCCTTGGGGACGCATGCCGAACACGCGCTCGGCCACCAGCTCTTCCAGTTGAGGGTCCATGGATGCTGTAGGTTCGTCGAGCAGCATCACTCTCGGTCGAGCAAGCACCAACCGCGTCAGGCCAAGCAATTGCCGCTGGCCGCCCGACAGGCCCCGGCCTCCTTCGCTGATTTCGATGCTGAGGCCTCTTGGGTGGGATGCGATGAGTTTGTCGAGCCCGGTGATTCGAGCTGCATCAAGGATCTGCTCGTCGGTGGGTGAGGGCAGGCCCAGGGCAATGTTTTCGCGTAACGTGCCTTGGAACAACCGCACGTCCTGGGAAAGGTACCCCACGTGCTCACGGACGAAGTCAGGCGCGAGGTTGGCCATGTCCACATCGTCGAGGAAGCTGCGGCCCTCACTGGGCCTGTAGAGGCCGGATAGCATTTTGACCAGCGTGCTTTTGCCCGAACCGACTGGGCCCAACACCGCAACCCTCTCGCCTGGGCTGATTTTCAGTGCGTCGACCTGCAACGCGGGCTGGTCGCTGCCGTAGGCGAAACGTACTGATTCCATGCGGAGCTGCCCGCGGCAGTGGTCAGGAACTACGCGACGCTCGCCAGGCATGACGTCGGTGGGCATGGCCATGATGGCATCCAGCCCCTTCAGTGCGACCTTGGCTTGCTGCCACTGGACGATAAGCGACGCAATCTGAGCAATGGGACCCAGCGCCCGCCCACTGATGATCGTGCAGGCGATCAAGCCGCCCATGGTCAGTTGGCCCGCACCGATGGCCAGTGCACCTGCGGCCACGAGACCAACATAGCTGAGCTGTTGCAGCGTCTGGGTCAGGTTGCTGGAGAGCCCCGTCAGGTCGCGGATTGCAATCTCATCCTGAGCCAGCACCTTTGTGAGTTGTCGCCAGCGGTCCTGCATCTTCCACTCCGCGCCAGCCGCCTTGACGGATTCGATGCCGTCAATGGCTTCGATCAGCAAGCCATTTTTGCGGTTGGATTCCTCCATGTGAACTTCGGTGAGTCGGGCCAGCCTTTTGCGAAACGCCATACCGGCAATGATCGACAGCGGAATGAAGGCCAGAGGAACCAGCGCCACCGGACCGGCTACCAGCGCGATCACGGCCACAAAGAAGAGTGCAAACGGCGCGTCTGCAAACACGAACAGGGTCGTGGATGTCATGAAGTTGCGGACCATTTCAAAATGCCGGATCTGGGCCGCGAAGGTGCCGACGGTGCGCGGCCGCTGGTCCATCCGGATCGCCAGTGCCTGCCCGAAAAAGACGCTTGAGAGCTCCTCGTCAATGGCCTTGCAGGCTCGATCCACCAGGCGGCTTCGCACCTGTCGCATCACCAACTCGAGAACGATCGCCATGCCGACCCCGAAGGTCAGCACCCACAGAGTCTGGTGACCTTGGGTCGGGATGACCCGGTCATACACCTGCATGCTGTAGAACGAAGATGCAAGGGCGATGACGTTGAGCGTTAGGGTGGCTATTGCCCCCTCCGAGAAAACACGCCAGCGCTTGCGAATCGCGTGGTTGAACCACTGCCGTGCTGTCATGCGCTTGGTGTTGCTGTGCCCTTCGGTGATGAGGCGCGTCTCGTCGCGCTCGGCCGACACCGCTTCGTCGGAACGCAACACGATCAGGTGTCCCTGTTTGGCCAAGGCAGCTGGGATCTCGTGAGTCCTGCCGTGGGCATCCAGGCAGCTCAACGCGCCGCTGGAAAGCAATCCGCGAATGACCAACATCCCGGGGGCTGGCAGCGTCGTGCTCGGGTCTGGACCGATCCACAGGGCTGGCGTCATGCCTGCAGTCAGGGGCCAAGATGCTCGAAACGCCTCTCCAGTGCTGAAGCGCGAGCGCCACAACTCAATGGATTGAGACGCAGGGCTCAGATCTGAGAGCTGAACACCCTCACCAGTGGATGCGACAAGGGAAAACCGGTGCCATGGGACCGACTGGCCCTGAAGCGAGGCGATGCGCGCCAGCAAAAGTGCGAGCTTGTGCCTCAGATCGGAGCTGTGATCCTCCGCCTGGTATGGGATGTCCATGGGAGCCTTATTGAGGGGAAAGTGGAGGCGCGTTGATCGCAGACGGTTCCTGCACACCTTCGCTGTGGGTTGCGGCGGGCCCAATGGGCGATTCGGCAATCACCAAGGTCGGCACTGGCGAGGTCAGCGCACCCGGCAGCGGTCGGGTTGGAGTGGGCAACGTGATCAGGTCCCACGCACTGATGGGGCGCCCATTGAACGTGGCTTGATGAGCGGTGGTCCCGACCGTGCTCGCAGATTCAGGCGAAGATGGCTCCGAAGTTCTCGTGTTGGAAGAGGTTTGGGATGTCATCAAGGGATCGATCGGTACCTGATCTAACCGGGTGGGCCCGGTCAGAGCAACGCGCTCACCAGTGATCAGGCCGGTGAACAGATGAAGTCGCATCGACGCCCGGAGCTCTCCCCAAGTGGCATCGGCAAGTTGGAAACGAGCCTGCGCCACTTCGCGTTGAGCGTTGAGCACGTCGTTCCAGCCTTTTCGGCCAATGGCGTACTGCCGAACGAACGAGTCGAACACCGAAGTGGTGCTTTCAACCTGTTTTTGAAGATCCCGCGCCTGTTCAGAGAACGATCTCAAGTCAGCCCAGTCGGCGCTCACGGCGTCAATGGTTTCCCTGCGTGTGGCTTCTATCTGCAGTTGCAGTGCGTCTTTTCGGGCCTGGGCTTCGCGAATGGAGGCTTGCACCGACATTCCGGCACCCGTCTGCACGTCGAATGCGACATATACCTGTGTGTCGGTAGTGGAACGGCCGCTTGTTCGGTCCAGGCGCAGTTTGAGCTGGGGCATGGCGTCGCTGCGACGCGCGTTGATTTCTGCCGTGGCAGCTTCTGTTTCACCCTCAAGCTTTCGTATGGCTGGCGAATAGTCCAAGGCCGCCTGGGTCAGCTGATCCAGGGAGTAGGGGAGCAGGTCACGTTGAACCGGCAGAACGATGTCGGCTACTGGCTTTCCGATGGCCTGTCCCAGCGTGGAACGGGCACGCACAGCCAGAGAATCCAGTTGGTTGAGTTCGGCGCGGGCTTGGGAAAAACGGGCGGTGGCCAGAGTGCTGTCACTCGAAGGGCTGATTTCGCTCTCCACCCGCCGCTGAATCATTTGAGCCAACCGCGCATGTTCTTGCACATTGGATCGAGCGGCCACCTGGCGGGCCTGAATCCGACCGAGTTCGGTGAAGGACGCGACCACCTTAAGCATGATGTCTGTCTGTGCCTGGAGCACGCCAGCCTCAGCTTGCGAGATGGACGCATTGGCTGAATCGATCCCCGCTTTGATGCGACCGCCCAGCCAGAGGGGTTGTTCGATCCGAACCGTGTTGGCCCGGCCGCCGAAACCATCGCCCGTTGATTGGAAGGATAGGTTGGGATACCTCTGACGTTGGGCAACATCCAGCTTTGCATCGGCCGCATTTCTCTCACTGCGGCGCGCGAGCACGCTCGGGTGTTCGACTGCGGAGATGCGGAGTGCGTCCTCCAGGCTGAGCGCAGCTGCCGAAGCCTGGGCTGGAAAGGCCATGTAGATCAGGGCTGCCAGCAGACCCAACACGGGCCTGTTGTTCGAGCTGCTTTTGCTCCATGGAGCGCGCAGCACACAAGGGGTGTACTTGGGGGGGTGATCTGAGTGCATCGCTGTTTGCCGAGGTTTTGGGAGTTCCGAGCCCATTTGCGAAAGCTCGAGCATAGTGTCGGAGACGCCAGAAAGCCATCCAATAATGATGAAAATGTTAACTATTGACGACAAATATCAATTTTGAGCGCCCGTCGTTCGTCCATGCGCTCTTTCGGCACTCACAAAACAAAGATGTACAGCGACAGGAGGATCAGAAAACAGAGCGCGACGGAGACGAGGTCGGGTTTTTGCGCGGATACAGCACGTGTGGAAACATGGTCTGATCGCTTGGCAGAAGGGCCAGAGAAGCCGCACGCACCGGGACTATTGCCCAATAGATCGTGCGTAGAGGTGGGTGACTTGCCTTGGGGCATGGTCTTCTGATCGCGTCCGAAAGAGAGACCTACGGGCGTGCGCATCATGCTGATATTCAGCTTGCCGCGGCAGGCTTGGGTGACAAGCCAAGCAACCCCCTCAATTCGGTGCTGTAGTACACCCAGTGCTTCGAGGTTTCGCCCACAGCGTTTTCCTGTTGGAGATCGCCGCCGCAAATGGCGAAGATGCACTGTGCTACTTCATCTTGTGACAGGCTTTCATCAACCGACATCTCAATATCGTCGATCTGCAGCCACGTGCCGGCGCTAAGTGACGCCGTCTTGTAGATGTCTAGTGGTTGCCCAGTTGCCTCGATGGTGTAGCAGTCGACCATCTCCAGCGCGCTGGGTGCTGGGCTCGCCCGACCTGCTAAAAGCGGTTCGTTGTGTGTGCGAACAAAGGTTTCACAGATTGATTCGAATGCGGGTGTGTGCACGGCGTTGGGTCTAGGTTGTAGAGAGCAGGCGGTCTCCTTCACCAGGATCGTCATGCGCGCCGCCTTACTCTCTTCTTGCAGATCTACAGAACTTCGAATGTCTCCATCGGCCCCAAATCACTTTGCCGACACGTGTTTATATGTCAATAATGGTAAAAAAATCAATATCAATAAAAATGACGAAGCGGTGAACTATTAGAACCACATCACGCTCATTTCTATGGCATGTTTCTTGACACTTTCAGTTAAAATCTTGAAAACCTTGCGTACTGAATGGAACTGCTATGAACATGCCTGCCCAAGAAGACTACTGTGGAACCTTTTTTGCAGCGAAGTTGTTGGGGCTGTCTGTGGGCACCGTCCAAGGTCTGGTCGAAAAGAGCGAGTTGCAAGCTTGGAAGACCCAGGGCGGACATCGCAGAATTTCTATGCAGTCCATCCGCGAATACCAGCGAAAGCACGGTCTTGCAGAGGTTCCTGAAAAGACGCGTTACTTGAAGGTACTGGTGGTGGAAGACGATGCCGCCATGCTGGAAGTGTTCAAGTCCACCATCGACGGTTGGACACTGCCAGTTGACTGCTCGTTGATGTCTTCTGCCATGGAGGCATTGATCGACATCAACACCATCAAACCCGACCTGTTGATCACTGATTTGAAGATGCCTGGCGTGGACGGATTTGAGTTGCTGCGAACCCTTCGGGCCAATCCCAGCTTTTCCTCCATGGTGTTGGTAGCCATGACAGGCCTTTCATCGGCAGAAATTGCCGACCGCGGTGGCTTGCCACCTCAGTCTGTGACCATCCAGAAGCCCGTCGACATGCGGTGGCTGCAAGGTTTCATCGCAGCGCTGGTCGCCGTCCGGCAACTCTGAGCTGATAAAGCAGAGTGCCCCTCCTTCAACATCCTCGCTAGGGATGCGGGGCGGTTTCCTTGGAACCGGCTCCCATTGCCAACGCGATTTGTTGAACTTGTTGCACTTTCGAGACCTTTGGCGTCGAACGTTGCTCGGCAATTCTTCCTAGCCGGTACGATCAATGTCGTAAATGATGAAATTGCTAAGAAGCCTGAGGTTTGCGTGGGGTATCGGCACGTACCACGCTGGGTTACTGGCCTTCCTCGTCGGAGGCATTCTTCTACTCTCCCCTGTAAACGGTAAGGCGAACCAAGCCCTCCTTGGCGTGGCTGGAACGCACTCTATGGAAGGGATATTGGAGGTAGCCCGACAGGATCCCTCCAGCTTAGGCTTGCCTCAGCGCCTGTCGTTTGAGTCGATCGAGGGCCCGATCAGCGAAGGCTTCACTCCACAAGTGATCTGGGTACGATTTACCCTTCGCAGAGAAGGGAGCCAATCTCCGCGGGAATGGTGGCTGGCTTCGAGCAACCCGCTTCTCAGGGACACCCGACTGTTTGAAACGTCGTTCGGGGGGGCCTCCGTCGGCCCAGAGATTGAGCCGCTGCCAGAGCAGCGACGGCGTATCTTTCAAATCGAGCTACCTGACGAGAAGCCACGAACATTCTTGTTGAGACTGTCTGCCAAAACGGCCTTGTCAACAACGCTCACGGTCTGGCAACCGGATCACCTGTTGAGGACCTTGAACACGGAAGCTCTTTTCTGGGGGGGCATCTACGGCCTCTTCGTGATCACGATCGCCTTTAACTTCAGTTTCTGGGTGGTTAGCCGTACTGCCCCGTTGGGGATTTATACGTGGTATTCGACGTTGAATTTCCTCGCTGCGTTCCTCACCGATGCATGGCCTTTTCAGATATGGTCTGGGCTGGATGGAAATGCAGTAGTCGTGTTGCTGGGTCTGTGTATCAGTCTTGCTCCGCTGGCGGGTACGGTGTTCAGCAGCGCTTTGCTCGAGATGCGTCAGCGCTTGCCCAGACTACGCCTGTCTCTGCTGGGGGCATCTGCAGCGATTTCACTTCTTGGCGCGTTGCTTGTTCTTGCCGGCCACTATCGGACCGCGATGCCTCTGGTGCAGGGTGCCACCATGGCCTTGATCGTGGTGTTTTTCTCGATTGCAATCCTTGAGGCAACTCGTGCAAGGCGCGCTGCCTTGTTTTTCCTGCTTGCCTTCAGTCCGTTTTATGCCGGTGTCTTCTGGCGTTACCTCCGCAACATTGGCTGGACGGAGCCTAGTTTCTGGAACGATCACAGCTATCAAATGGGTGCTGTCGCTCACACGGTGATGATGAGCGTAGGCATTTTTATAAAGTTCAGCAAGGATCGACGTGAGCAGCAGGAGACTGCGGCGCGTCTCGACGCGCAACGTCGCTTGGGCGAAGAACAGCGTGAGCTGATGGCCATGATGTCGCATGAATTCCGCACACCGTTGACGATCGCCGCAATGGCTGTTGAGAATCTGTTGAACGAAGCCTCACTTGCTCCGGAGGCGCAGCGCCGTCTCCAAAAAATTGTGCGTGCGCACGAACGCTTGCACGACCTCATGGAGGGCTACCTGACTAACGAGCGGTTGTTGCTCTATTCGGCCGGGCCCCAGTTGCAAAGCTTTGAGCTGGAGGCACTGTGTCATGGCGTGGTCCAGGAGTTGGAAGAAACACCTGGGCCCGAGGTGTTGCTTCAAGTTCCTGCAGGGTTGACCATGGACGGCGATCCATCCCTCATGAGGATTGCCATTCGCAATCTGTTGAACAACGCTCGGCGGCACAGTCCTGAAGGATCGGAGGTTTTCTTGCGTGTTCAGCCAGATCGCAAAGGGATACTCATTCGTGTCGTCGACCAAGGTGAGGGCGTGCCAGTGGGCGAGAGGTCAGCCATCTTCGAACGTTTTTACCGAGGCAAAGCGGGGGCAGCTCACCATGGCTTTGGACTTGGTCTCTATCTCGTCAAGTCCATCGCGAGAACCCACGGCGGATCGGTCGATGTCAGCACTTCGCCCGAGGGTGGTTGTGAGTTCAGTTTGTGGATTCCGAAGGCGTCCCAGGTCAGTGCCCCTGATCCGGCAAAAGCCTGAGGCCGAGCGGCTTGGCAATATGGATGTCCGATGTGGAGTGCCGCGGTGCGCAATTGAATTGAGCCTTCCATTGAGCATGCACCGCCTTGCAAACATGTTTGCCACGAGGCTCCCTTGCAAGTGTCTTGTCGATAAGCCAATTTGCCATCAATTGCCACTATTTGAGTGGGGACCAGCTGGGGACTGAGCACTCTGTTGGCGGTATGCTGCCTTGCATTTTCGGTGGATAGAAAGTCACCCCTGGGTACTGCTGCATCATGGGGGTGTGCGAAGACAGGTTGGCGGGCACCTGCGCCTCGGGGGCGGATTCCTTGTGCATCAACGGCTTACAGGTGGGTTGTCCAGGGCTGAAGGCCGTCGGAACTTGCGTCCGACCGGGCTTCAGTGAAGGGGCTACATCTTATGGGATCGCCACCGCCCGGCCTGGGCGGCCCGGCGTTCAGCGCCCCAGCTGCGGGTGCTGCGCAAACAGCTCGGCAACCCACTCCACAAAAGCCCGCACCTTGGCGCTCAGGTGGCGGTTGGGTGGGTAGACCACGTACAGCGGAATGATCGGACCTGCCCAGTCGCGTAGCACCGGCACCAGCTCGCCGCGCTGGATCAGGGGTTCGGCCGTGAACGAGGCCACCTGTGCAATGCCCAGGCCGGCCAGCACGGCGGTGGTCACGGCATTGCTCTCGTTCAGTGCGAGCTTGTAGCGGCCCGAGATCTCCAGCAACTGGCCGTCTTTCTCGAACTCGTTCGGGTAGTGGCGGCCGGTGCGGGTGGAGAAGTGGTTCACCAGGGTGTGTTCGTTCTCCAGTTGCTCAGGGTGCGTGGGGGTGCCATGGGCTTTGAGGTAGGAGGGCGAGGCCACTGCGACCAACGGCACGTTGGCCACGCGCCGCGCCACCAGCGACTGGTCCAGCAGCTCGCCGCCCCGGATCACGCAGTCCACGTTGTCGGCCAGCAGGTCAACCGAGCGGTCGGTCACGCCCAGGTCGAGCTGGATGTCGGGGAAGCGGCAGTAGAAGTCGGTCAGCGCAGGAATGATGAGCTCGCGCGCCACCGAGGTGCCCACGTCCACACGCAGGCGCCCGCTGGGCTTGGCCTGCGCATTGGTCATGCTGGCCTCGATGTCGTCCAGATCGTTGAGCACCCGCACCGTGCGCTCGTAATAGGCCGCGCCATCGGGCGTGATGGTCACGCGCCGCGTCGTGCGGTTGAGCAGCTTGACCTTCAGGCGCGACTCCAGGTGCTGCACCAGTTTGGTCACCGTGCCCTTGGGCAGGTCGAGCGACTCCGCCGCCTTGGTGAAGGTGCCGGCCTCCACCACCCGCGCAAACACGCGTATTGATTGAATCTGATCCATGTCCTCGCTCCGCCTTCGGCTGTTTTGTGGGCGGATTGTTCATCCAATGGAAACAGACAAGGCGCGGCACGGTGCTTTATCCGCATCAAGCGCATGTCTATAGTCCAGCCCATGGTTTCAGCTTCGTCCATCTTCGACCCGCAGGCACCGGCACAGACGGTGTCGGTGTCGGGCACGCCACCGCTGGAGCTGCGCGTCTGGGGCAAGAAGCCGCACGGCGGCGCGGCTCCGCTGGTGCTGCACTTCCATGGCGGCGCCTTTGTGTCGGGCGACCCGGACAGTGGCGCCTGCCTGGCCGAGTTGCTGGCCAGCTCGGGTGCGGTGGTGGCCTCGCTGACCTACCCGTTGGCGCCCGCGCACCGGTTCCCGGATGCGGTGGAGGCGGGCTACGCGGCGCTGGAATGGCTGCACAGGCAACGCGCCCGCCTGGCCGGGGCCGGCGCGCCGCTGTTTGTGGCGGGCGAGGAAGCCGGGGGCAACATCGCGGCCGCCGTGGCCTTCATGGTGCGCGACCGCGCCCACCCGCCGCTGGCCGGCCAGATCCTGGTGGCCCCCATGCTGGACCCGTGCAACGCCACCGCCTCGCTGCGCGAGACCATGGGCACGGCCACCGCGTGCAAGTGGATGGCCGGCTGGCAGCAGTACCTGCGCGGCCCCATGGATGCCGAACACCCGTACGCCGTGCCGGCGCGAGCCCAGCGCCTCACCGGCCTGCCGCCGGCGCTGATCCTCACCGGCGGTGACGACCCCATGCGCGACGAGGCGCTGGCGTACGCCGAACGCCTGCGCGGGGCGGGCATTGACGTGCACAGCGGCGTGTTGCCCTCGTCCACAGGCTGGCCCGACTCGCTGAGCGAGCAGCCCGCCGAAGAGTGTCCGTGCGCCGGCGAGGTGCGCGAACACTTGCACGCCTTCTTCCTGGGCGCCACGGCCCCGCCGCCGTCCTGACGGCCCGCGCCCCTTTTCTCTCCACCCCTGAAATGCCCACCCCGGTCACCCACCGGGGAAGGCTTCGTTCGCCCTCAAAAAGGAAAAACCATGTCCCACTCGCCCAACTTCAAGCGCCGCTTCTGGTGGCCTGCCGCCGCCGCCCTGGCCGTCGTCACCTTCGCGGGGATCGCCCTCCTGCAGGAAGCCGGCAACGCCCGGGCCAGCACGCCCGCCGGTGCGCCACCGCCTGCGCCGGTGTCGGTGGCCACGGTCACCGAGAGCGACGTCGCCGCCTGGGAAGAGTTTTCCGGCCGGCTGGAAGCGGTGGAGCGGGTGGACATCCGTTCGCGGGTCGCCGGGGCGGTGCAGGCCACGCATTTCCGCGAAGGCGCGCTGGTGAAAAAGGGCGAACTGCTGATCTCCATCGACCCCGCGCCCTTTGAAGCCCAGGTGGCGCGCGCCGACGCACAAACCGTGGCCGCACAAGCGCGCCTGACGCACGCCAGCAACGAGCTGACGCGCGCCGCCCGACTGTGGGAAGACAAGGCGATTGCCCGGCGCGAGCTGGACGACCGAGAGAGCGCGCTGCGCGAGGCCGAGGCCAACCTCAAGGCCGCGCAAGCGCAGCTGCAGACCGCACGCCTGAGCCTGGGCTACACGCAGGTGCGCGCACCGGTGGCCGGACGCATCGGCAAGCTGGAGGTGACGGTGGGCAACCTCATCGACGCCGGCCCCGGCGCGCCGGTGCTCACCACGCTGGTGTCGGTCAGCCCGATCTATGCCAGCTTCGACGCCGACGAGGCCACCGTGACCAGAGCGCTCAAGGGTGTGGCCGGCGGTGCCCGCCCGGCGGTGGAGCGCATTCCGGTGCAGATGGGCACCTCGACCACCAGCGACACGCCCCACGCCGGCCAGTTGCAGCTGATCGACAACCGGGTCGATCCGGCCAGCGGCACGGTGCGGGTGCGCGCCGTGTTTGACAACCAGGACGGCAGCCTGATACCCGGCCAGTTCGCGCGTATCCGCATGGGCCAGCCGCAGACCGCGCGCACCCTGCTGGTGAGCGAGCGCGCTGTGGGCACCGACCAGAACAAGAAGTACGTGCTGGTGGTGGGCGAGGGCAACAAGACCGAATACCGCGAGGTCACGCTGGGTGGATCGGTGGACGGCTTGCGCACGGTGCTCAGCGGCCTCAAACCCGGTGAAAACATCGTCGTCAATGGCCTGCAGCGGGTGCGTCCCGGTGACGTGGTGCAACCCCAGCCTGTGCCCATGACCAAGTCCTGAGCCAGGGCCGTGAAAAGAACACCATGAACCTCTCGAAATTTTTCATCGACCGGCCGATCTTCGCGGGCGTGCTCTCGCTGCTGATCCTGATCGCCGGTCTGGTCGCGCTGCGCGGCCTGCCGATCTCCGAATACCCCGAAGTCGCCCCGCCCTCGGTGGTGGTGCGCGCCCAGTACCCGGGCGCCAACCCCAAAGTGATCGCTGAAACCGTGGCCACGCCGCTGGAAGAATCGATCAACGGGGTCGAAGGCATGCTCTACATGGGCAGCCAGGCCACCACCGACGGCGTGATGACACTCACCGTCACCTTCAAGCTCGGTACCGATCCCGACAAGGCGCAGCAGCTGGTGCAGAACCGCGTCTCGCAGGCCGAGCCGCGCCTGCCCGAAGAAGTGCGCCGCCTGGGTGTGACCACGGTCAAGAGTTCGCCCGACATCACGATGGTGGTGCACCTGGTTTCGCCCAACGACCGCTACGACATCAACTACCTGCGCAACTACGCGGTGCTCAACGTCAAGGACCGCCTCGCGCGCATCGAAGGCGTGGGCCAGGTGCAGATCTTCGGCGGCGGCGACTACTCCATGCGCGTCTGGCTCGACCCGCAGAAGGTGGCGCAGCGTGGCCTCTCGGCGAGCGACGTGGTGGCCGCCATCCGTGGCCAGAACGTGCAGGCCGCCGCTGGTGTGGTGGGTGCCTCGCCGGGCCTGCCGGGGGTGGACATGCAGTTGTCCATCAACGCCCAGGGCCGCCTGCAGACCGAAGAGGAGTTCGGCGACATCATCGTGAAGACCGGTGCCGACGGCGCGGTGACCCGCCTGCGCGACATCGCGCGGCTGGAAATGGGCGCGGCCGACTACTCGCTGCGCTCGCTGCTCAACAACAAGCCCGCCGTCGGCATGGGCGTGTTCCAGGCGCCGGGCTCCAACGCGCTGGAGATATCTGCCCAGGTGCGCGCCACCATGGCCGAGCTGCAGAAGAACATGCCCGAGGGCGTGGAGTACCGCATCGCCTACGACCCCACGCAGTTCGTGCGCGCCTCCATCGACTCGGTGGTCATGACCTTGCTCGAAGCCATTGCGCTGGTGGTGCTGGTGGTGATCCTGTTTCTGCAAACCTGGCGCGCGTCCATCATTCCGCTGCTGGCGGTGCCGGTGTCGGTGGTGGGTACGTTTGCGGTGCTGCACCTGCTGGGGTTCTCGATCAACGCGCTCTCGCTGTTCGGCCTCGTGCTGGCCATCGGCATCGTGGTGGACGACGCCATCGTGGTGGTGGAGAACGTGGAGCGCAACATCGAGGCCGGCCTGAGTCCGCGCGACGCCACCTACCGCGCCATGAAGGAGGTGTCGGGCCCCATCATTGCCATCGCGCTCGTGCTGGTCGCGGTGTTCGTGCCGCTGGCCTTCATCAGCGGCCTCACGGGTCAGTTCTACAAGCAGTTCGCGGTGACCATCGCGATCTCCACCGTGATCTCGGCGATCAACTCGCTCACGCTCTCGCCCGCACTCGCTGCCTTGCTGCTGCGCGGCCACGATGCGCCCAAGGACGCGCTCACGCGCGGCATGGACCGTGTCTTCGGTGGTGTGTTCCGCGGCTTCAACCGCTTCTTCCACCGGGGTTCCGAGGCCTACAGCGGTGGCGTGCAGCGCGTCATCTCGCGCAAGGCGCTGATGATGGTGATCTACCTCGCGCTGGTGGGCGTGACCTTTGGCCTGTTCAAGGCGGTGCCCAGCGGCTTTGTGCCGGCGCAGGACAAGCAGTACCTGATCGGCTTCGCGCAGTTGCCTGACGGCGCCACGCTGGACCGCACCGAAGAAGTGATCCAGCGCATGGGTGAGATCACCCGGCAGAACCCGAACGTGGAAGACGCCATCGCCTTCCCCGGCCTGTCGATCAACGGGTTCACCAACAGCTCGAACTCCGGCATCGTGTTCGCCACGCTCAAGCCCTTCGCCGAGCGCAAGCGCACCGACCAGAGCGGTGGCGCAGTGGCGGGCCAACTGAACCAGGCCTACGGCCAGATCCAGGACGCCTTCATCGTGATGTTCCCGCCGCCGCCGGTGGCCGGCCTGGGCACCACGGGCGGTTTCAAGCTGCAACTGGAAGACAAGGCCTCGCTCGGCTTTGAGGCGATGGACGCGGCGGTGAAAGCCTTCATGGCCAAGGCCTACCAGACGCCCGAGCTCGCCGGCCTGTTCACCAGCTGGCAGGTCAACGTGCCGCAGCTCTACGCCGACATCGACCGCACCAAGGCGCGCCAGCTCGGCGTGCCGGTGACCGACATCTTCGACACCATGCAGATCTACCTCGGCAGCCTGTACGTGAACGACTTCAACCAGTTCGGCCGCACCTACAGCGTGCGCGCCCAGGCCGATGCGCCCTACCGCGCGCGCGCCGAAGACGTGGGCCTGCTCAAGGTGCGCTCCAACACGGGCGAGATGGTGCCGCTGTCGGCGCTGATGAAGGTGAATTCGAGCTTCGGCCCGGAACGCGCCATGCGCTACAACGGCTACCTCTCGGCCGACATCAACGGCGGCCTGGCGCCCGGCTTCTCGTCGGGCCAGGCGCAGGACGCGATCGAGCGCATCGCCGCCGAGACGCTGCCCCAGGGCATCGGCTTCGAGTGGACCGAACTCACCTACCAGGAGATCCTGGCCGGCAACTCCGCGCTGTGGGTGTTCCCGCTGGCCATCCTGCTGGTGTTCCTGGTGCTGGCCGCGCAGTACGAAAGCCTCACGCTGCCGCTGTCCATCATCCTGATCGTGCCCATGGGCCTGCTCGCGGCCATGACCGGGGTGTGGCTGGACGGGGGCGACAACAACGTGTTCACGCAGATCGGGCTGATCGTGCTGGTGGGGCTGTCGGCGAAGAACGCGATCCTGATCGTGGAGTTCGCGCGCGAGCTGGAGTTCGCTGGCAGATCGCCGGTGCAGGCCGCCATTGAAGCCAGCCGCCTGCGCCTGCGCCCCATCCTCATGACCTCGCTGGCGTTCGTGATGGGCGTGCTGCCGCTGGTGCTGGCCACCGGCGCGGGCGCCGAGATGCGCTCGGCCATGGGCGTGGCCGTGTTCGCCGGAATGATCGGCGTGACCGCCTTCGGCCTCTTCCTCACGCCGGTGTTTTATGTGTTGCTGCGCCAGCTCGCGGGCAACCGACCGCTGCGCCAGCACGGCGAGACGCCTCACTTTGAAGGCTTTGCCAGCGGCGGCGGCAATGCCCGCCCCGTGCCTGCCGCTCCGTTGACCCATTGAAGGAAGCCCCATGAAAAAACTCCATCGCCTGCTGCCTCTGGCAGCCGCCCTGGTGCTGGCGGGCTGCGCCACCGCGTTGCCCAGCTTGCCGCCGTCGGTCGAGGCGCCGCCCCAGTTCAAGGAACAAGCCCGCCAGACCGAACAATGGACCATCGCCCAGCCCGCCGAGGCGCAAAGCCGAGGCACCTGGTGGAAGGCCTTCAACGACCCGGTGCTGGACGCACTGGTCGAGCGCGCGATTGCGGGCAACACCGGCATTCAGGAAGCCGCCGCGCGGCTCGCGCAGGCCCGCGCTCTGGTGCGCGGCGCGCAAGCCGATCGCGCGCCACAGATCGGCGTGGGTGCATCGGCCGACCGGGGGGCTGGTGCCAACACCGCCAATGGGTCGACCCCGGCCACGCTGTTGCAGACCGGCCTGAGCCTGTCGTACGAGCCCGACTTGTTTGGGCGCTTGTCACGCGCCCTGGACGCCGCTGCGCTGGACGCGCAGTCGCGCGAGGCGCTGCTGCAGAGCACACGCCTGCTGGTGCAGGCCGAGGTGGCGCAGACCTACCTGGCGCTGCGTGCCACCGACACCGAGCGCGCACTGATCCAGGACACCGCCACCGCGTATGCCGACACGCTGCGCCTCACGCAGCGCCGGTTCGAGGCCGGTGATGTGGCCGAGCTCGATGTGATCCGCATCGAGACCGAACTCGCCGCCACCGAGGCCGAGGTGTTCGCGCTGGACCGCGCGCGCGCCGAACTGGAGCACGCGCTGGCCGTGTTGCTGGGTGAGCCGGTGTCCGGCTTTTCGCTCACGCCCGACATGTCTGTGCGCACCTTGCCGATGATTCCCGCCGGCGTTCCGGCCACTGTGCTGGCGCGCCGACCCGACGTGGCTGCCGCCCAAGCTTCGCTGCTGGCGGCGCAGGCGCGCGTGGGCGTGGCCCAGGCCGCGTGGTTCCCCAGCGTGTCGCTCACCGGCGCGGCGGGCTACGCATCGCCCGAGCTCGGCGACCTCTTCAAATGGTCGGTGCGTGCCTGGGGTGTGGGGGCACTGCTGTCCATGCCCTTGTTTGACGGTGGGCGGCGCGAGGCCGGTGTTCAGGGTTCGCAGGCGCAGTTCGATGCGGCGGCGGCGAGCTACCGAGGCCAGGTGCTCAACGCGCTGCGCGAGGTGGAAGACCAGCTCTCGGCCCTGCGCCTGCTGCAGCAGCAAGCGCAGGCACAAGGCCGCGCCGTGGGTGCTGCGCAGCGCGCCAGCGCGATTTCGGAGACGCGCTACCGCAACGGCCTGGTGAGCCAGCTCGAGTTGCTCGACGCGCGCCGCAATGAGTTGCTCAACCGCCGCCAGGCGCAGCGTGTGGAGGCGGCGCAGCAGCAGGCCACGGTGCGGCTGGTGCGCGCCTTGGGTGGGGGATGGGACAACCCCACCACGGTGGCGGCGGGCATCACCCAGCCCGTGCGGTGAGTCGCGCGTAGAGCAGGCCGCCGATGGCGGCGCCAGCGGCCATGGCCAGCAGGCCGGCCAGGTGGCGCGTGGCATCGATGAACACGGGCATGGGCGCGACCGCGTCCACCGCGCGCACCGCCGCCACCATGCCCACCGCGGCGGCGGCGGCCAGCAGCGGGCTGCGCCAGCTTGGCTGGCGGCGAGCCAGCCAGGCAGCTGCTGCCAGTGCCGGCAGCCAGCCGGCAGCCAGGATGCCGCCGTAGACCGGCGCGAAACCGATCAGATCCTGCAGTGTGGACTGCACGCGCTCGGCCATCGGGATGGCCACGTCCAGACGGACCAGGGCTTGCAGGTTCCACTGCGTCTGCACCACCGAACCCCAGGCCGAGGCCAGCAGCCAGGCCAGCAACAGCGGCAGGAGATGCCGCGTCCAGCGTGGGGTCGGGGATTCGTTGGGGGTGCGTGATCTCATAATCGATCGGATTATGAAATACGTGCTTGTTGTCTTCTTGGGCGCATGGCTCTCGGTGGTGTCGGCGCAGGGTGCCGGCTATCGCGTGGAAACCGTGGCCAGCGGGTTGGAGCATCCCTGGTCGCTGGCCTTCCTGCCCGGTGGCCGCCTGCTGGTGACCGAGCGTCCGGGTCGGTTGCGCCTGATCGAGCCCGGACCGGATGGACAGCCCCGGTTGCACCCGGAGCCATTGTCGGGTGTGCCGCCGGTGCTGGCGCGCGGGCAGGCCGGCTTGTTCGATGTGGCGGTGGACCCCGCCTTTGCGGTCAATGGCCGCGTGCTGCTGTCTTTTGCCCATGGCAAGCCCGAGGCCAACCACCTGCGGGTGGTGCGCGCCCGTTTCGACGGTCGCCAGTTGCTGGACGTGCAGCCGATCTTCACCTCACAGCCGGCCAAGACCGATGCGCAGCATTTCGGCGGGCGCATGGCCTGGTTGGCCGACGGCAGCCTGCTGCTCGGCATGGGCGATGGCAACCTGGAGCGCACCGACGCTCAGCGCCTGCACACCCACCTGGGCAAGCTGCTGCGCATCCAGCCCGATGGCAGCGTGCCGACCGACAACCCGTTTCGCCAGCGAGCAGAGGCCCGGCCCGAGATCTACAGCATGGGCCACCGCAACCCGCAGGGGCTGGTGGTGGTGGACGGCGTGCCCTATGCACACGAGCATGGCGCGCGCGGCGGCGACGAGTTGAACCGCATCGAGCCCGGCGCCAACTACGGCTGGCCCGTGACGACAGGCGGCATCGACTACACCTACGCCCGCATCACGCCCTACAAAAGCCTGCCCGGCATACAGCCGCCGCTGGTGGAGTGGACCCCGTCGATCGCACCCGCCGGCCTGACCTGGTACGACGGCGCGCTGTTTCCGGCGTGGCGGGGCAGTTTTTTGGTGGCGGCTCTGAAAGAGCGCAGCGTGCGGCGTGTGCCCATGGCCGGTGGCGTGCCCGACCCGCAAGAGATCCTGTTTCAGGAACTGGGCGAGCGCATTCGAGACGTGCGCGCCGGGCCCGACGGTGCGATCTACCTGCTGACCGACAGCGCCAGCGGGCGCGTGCTGAGGGTGGTGCCCGCGTCCCGCTGAACCGGGCTCAGGCCGAGGGCGGTGGGTGCACCGTCTTTTTCACCAGAAAGAGAACGACGGGGCGAAAGACCAGCACGCAGGTGAAGGCGACCGGGAAGGCCACCGCGTAGCCGTGCAGCACCCGCGCGAGATAGCCGGCGCCCAGACCGGTGTTGATAAGGGTCAGCGCAGCACTCACCACGAAGGCGATGATGCCGGCCATGTAGGCCGCGAACGCGATGCCGGTGAGCTTGTGGGGCAGTTTCATGGGGGGTGATCAAAAAAATGGTTCAGGCGGACTGTGCCGCCAGTTGCGAGCGCAGCGACGCCACTTCGTGGCGCAGCGCTGCGTTGTCGGCTTGCAGTTCGGCCACTTTCCGGCGCAGGGTGGACAGCTCGTCTGGTGGCGCGTGGACCGCAACGCCGTCTTCTGCCTCGGGCGGCTTGCGGCGCGCCTCGCGTGCGCGTTTGGCCGCGAGTTTGAGCTCGTCTTTGCCGGCCAGGGCAGCGGCGACCTGCTCGTTGGCCGGCAGGCTGGCCACCGCAGCGGCGGCGTTGAGGGAGATCGCACCGGCCTTGAGCGCTTCCACCAACTCGGGCGCGGCCTGCTTCTGGATTTTTTCAATCTGCACCACCTGGCTGCTGCTCAAGCGCGCGGCCTTGGCGATGTCTTCGCGGCTGTTCAGCGGTCGGGCGGGCGTTGTCTGCGTCGCTTCAGGGGCCAGCGCTACGGGCGTGTCGTCAGGTGGAAGGTCAGCGGGCGAGGGCGTCGACGCCAAAAACCGCGAACGACGCCCGGCCAGGATCTCGCGCTTGCGCAGGGCCAGCACGCCGCGCTGGAAGTCCGAGACACTGCGTCGGCCCAGGTGCTGGTCGATCATCCACAGGTGCACGTCTTCCAGGGTCTTGAAGTGCGTGTTCTGCACAGTTTGAAATGGCAGGCCGTGTTTCTGGCAGATGCCGTAGCGGTTGTGTCCGTCCACCAGCACCTCACCCCACAGCACCAGCGCGTCGCGGCAGCCTTCGGTGAGAAGGCTGCGCTCCAGTGCGTCGTGTTCGTCAGGGGTCAGGGGGTCGATGTAGGCTTTGAGGTCCGGGTTGACGGTGATCTGCATGGAGTCGGAGCGCGGGAAGGGAGGGGAAGGAGGGCGCGAATTGTAGATGGCGCTCGGGAAGGCGCTGGCTGTGCGGTTTGCCGCTGGGCACCGCCCGCTGGCGGGCGTACATTAAAGAATCTCTCTCAGCCATTGTGCGGACACTCGGTCCAGTTGACCCCAACCACAGAGCACGCATGCCCGAAGCTGCCTCAGACCCCGCCTCCAGCAGGCAGGTCGTCGATTCACCCATCCCGACGCCAGCGTGGGTTGCCACCCTTCCCTTTGATGCCATTTTCATGGCGGCGCCCTTGCCGGCGTCGGTGTCTCGCTGGCGCGATGGTCAGCTGCTCGCTGTCAACGATGCCTGGGTCAAGATCACGGGCGTGTCCCGCCAAGACGCCATCGGGCGCACCACGGTCGAGTTGGGGCACTGGCGGGGAGACACCGAGCGAGACCGGTTTTTGCGTGATCTGCCGGGTCCGGATGAGGTTCAGGTGCTGCATTTCAAGGGCGGCCAGGCGCACCGGGTGCGCATGCACGCCACCGCGCTGGACGCGAAGCCTGAGAAGCTGCTGCTCGTCTACTTCACCGAAACCACGCGCGAGCAGGAGGCCGAGGCGGCGCTCGAACAATCCAACGAAGCCTTGAAGCAGGCCAACCGGGAGCTGCAGCAGCGCGTGCAGTTGCACGTTGCCATCGAGAAGCTGGCCCGCGTGGGGCACTGGATGACGACGGAACAACACGAGGATGTGCAATGGTCACCGGGCCTGTACGACATCACCGGTGTGGCGTATCAGCACCCGGTGTCGCGTGCGGTCGGGCGCGGCGGCATCCACCCCGACGACATGCCCGCCTGGCTCGAAGCACGCGCCGCGCTGGACAGCCGGGAAGTGGAGTTCCGCTGGCTCCGCCCCGACGGTGAGCAGCGCTGGTTTCGCACCCGCCTGAGCCACACCTCGGTGGCGGGCAATCCCCAGACCGACTTTGGCGTGGTGCAGGACATCACGGCCGAGCGCCAGGCCACCGAGCGATTTGCCCGGCAGTTCGACTTGCTGCAGAACATCGCTCAGCGCGTGCCCGGCATGATGTTCCAGGCGAAGCTGTCGCCCGAAGGCAGGAGCAGCATCCTGTACGTGAACGACGCCGCGCGCGAGATGCTGGGTGTGGAGCCCAGGGATCTGCAAAACGATGCACGCATCCTGTTCCAGCGCGTGCACGCCGACGACCGCGCCGAGGTCATTGCTTCGCTGGCCACCTCCGCGCGCGAGCTCACCTACTGGCGCCAGACCTACCGTGCGGATGTGCCCGGGCGTGGCCTGCGCTGGCACCGCGTGGAGGCCGTGCCACAACGCGAGCCCGGTGGCGCGGTGGTCTGGCACGGTTTCGCGGCCGACGTGACCGATGCCCGGCTGGCGGCGCAGCGTGTCGAGCGGCAGCAGCAGATGCTGGAAGCGGTGCGCCGCGCGCAGGCGGTGTTCATCGAGACCGAGGACAAGCGCGGCGCCTTCGAGGGCCTGCTGGACGCCTTCATCCAGCTCACGGCCAGCGGCTACGGCTTTGTGGGCGAGGTGCTGTACGACGTCAACGACAAGCCCTACCTGCGCACCCACGCCATCACCAACATCGCCTGGGACGAGGCCTCGCGGCGCATGTACGAGGAGCAACTCGATGCGGGCATGACCTTCAGCAACCTCAAGACCCTGTTTGGCCGGGCGCTGTCCAGCGGCCAGCCGGTGATCGCCAACGACCCGCGCAACGATCCACGGGCAGCGGGCATGCCCAAGGGACACCCGCCGATGGACGCTTTCCTCGGCATCCCGATGGCGGTGGGTGACCGGCTGGTGGCCATGGTGGGGCTGGCGAACCAGCCCGAGGGCTACAGCGAGGCCGATATTGAATTTCTGCAGCCGCTGCTGGGCGCTGTGCGGCAATTGGTGCTGGCCTGGCGCAGCCTGCAGGAACGCAAGCGCACCCGCAACCAGCTGGAGGCCACGAGCGCCCTGCTGGCAGAAAAAAGCGCGGCCTTGCAGGCCACGCTGGACAGTATCAGCCAGGGCCTGACCAAGGTGTCGCCCGAGGGGCAGATCCTGTTTTACAACCGCCGCACGCTCGAACTGCTGGACCTGCCCGACGAACTGATGGCCAAGCGCCCCACGCACGAGGAGATGGTGAAGTTCCAGCGCGAGCGGGGCGATTTTGGCGACCAGTTGCAGCTGATCGATCCGACGGCCAGGCGCTACCTGGAGGGCCAAATGGAGCCCGTCGCATTGCCGGACCACTACTGGCGAAAGACGAAGGATGGGCGCACGCTGGAGATCCGTTCGCGCCAGTTGCCCGATGGCGGGGTGGTGCGCACCTTCACCGACGTGACTTCCTACATCTCGACGCAGGAGGCCTTGCGCGACGAACGCCAGCGGCTGGCCTGGGTGCTGGACGCCACGCGCCCCGGCATCTGGGAGACCAACCTCACCGAGCGCACGCTCACCATCAATGAGCGCTGGGCCGAAATGCTGGGTCACACCCTGGCCGAGCTGACCCCCGTCACCTATGAAACCTGGGAGTCCCGGGTACACCCCGACGATCTGGTGAAAGCCGACGCTGTGCGCGATCGGCACATCGCCGGAGAGCTGCCCTTTTACGACTGCGACCTGCGCCTCAAACACAAAGACGGTCACTGGGTGTGGATCAACACGCGTGGCCGGGTGCACCAGCGCGACAGCGACGACCGGGCGTTCTACATGTCGGGCACGCACCTGGACATCAGCGAGCGCGTGGCCGCGCAGGAGCAGATCCACGCGCTCAACGCCAGCCTGGAACAGCGGGTGCAGGCGCGCACGGCCGAGCTGGAGCGGACCATGCGCGACATGGAAGCGATCTCGTACTCGATCGCGCACGACCTGCGCGCGCCGCTGCGCTCGGTGAACGGTTTTGCGCAGGTGATCGCTGAAGAGGAAGGGGAGCGCCTGAGCGAGAGCGGGCGCCAGATGTTCGAGCGCATCGCGCGCTCATCGCGCAACATGGGGCAGATGATCACTGACATGCTGGAGCTGCTGCGGGTGGTGCAGGTCGAGCTCGATGCCCGGCCGGTGTGCATGGCCGATCTTGCCGGGGCGGTGGCGGACTCGTTGGCGCCTCAGGTGCCCGAGGCCCGCATTGACGTGGGCGAGCTGCCCGATGCGTTGGGCGATGCGACGCTGCTGCGCCAGGTGCTGAGCAACCTGCTGGACAACGCCTTGAAATACTCACGCCACCAGAGCGAGCCGATGGTGGTGGTGGGGTTTGACGCCGAGGCCGGTGCCTATTTTGTGCGCGACAACGGCATGGGCTTCGACATGGCGCGCGCCCAGAAGCTGTTCGGCCTGTTCCAGCGCCTGCACGCCGGCACCGATGTGCCGGGCATGGGCGTGGGCCTGGCCATCGTGGCGCGCATCATCGAGCGCCACGGTGGCCGCATCTGGGCCGAGTCGACGCCGGGTCAGGGCGCCTGCTTCTGGTTCCGCGTGCCGCGCGCCTGAGCGTCAGAAGGGCGCGTCGCCCTGGTCCGCCGCGTCTGCTGCGGGAGCCTCCGCCGCTGGCGTGCCTTTGCTGCGGGCTTGCCGCACCGCCGCCTTGTCGCCCGCACTGGCGAACTTGCTGTATTTGCTGGTCACACCGACCAGCTGGCCGTAGATCTTGGGATTGGCGGCCATGCATTCCTTTTGCTCCAGGAAGTCGGCTTCGCCGGTGAAGTTGCCGATCAGGCCACCCGCTTCGGTCACCAGCAGCGCGCCGGCGGCGATGTCCCACGGGGAGAGACCCATTTCGAAGAAACCGTCGGTGAAACCCGCGGCCACATAGGCCAGGTCGAGCGCGGCCGAACCGGGGCGGCGCACACCGGCCACGCGCGGCATCACGTCACCGAACAGCTGCAGGTAGGTCTGGAAGGCATCGCCCGGGCGGAACGGAAAGCCGGTGGAGATCAGGCAGTCGCGCAGCGTGGTGCGCTTGGCCACGCGGATGCGGCGGTCGTTCAGGTACGCGCCGCGTCCGCGCGTGGCGCAGAAGAGGTCGTTGCGCG
>JAJNQE010000145.1 GCA_021154985.1 Hydrogenophaga sp. | reverse complement strand
CGCGATCGCCGATGTGCGGCAGGAAATCTTCGGCCCGGTGTTGCAGGTGGTGCGCTGGGGGGGGGATCCGATCGCTGCCATCGAGCAGATCAACGCGCTGGGCTATGGCCTCACGCTCGGCATCCAGACCCGCATCGACAGCCGCGCCCAGGCGCTCGCGGACGCGGCGCGTGTGGGCAACGTCTACGTCAACCGCAACATGATCGGCGCGGTAGTGGGCGTGCAACCTTTTGGGGGCGAAGGCCTGAGCGGTACCGGTCCCAAAGCCGGTGGACCGCACTACCTGCTGCGCTTCTGCGCCGAACAGACGCTCACCATCAACACCACCGCCGCCGGTGGCAACGTGGCGCTGTTCACCCACTGAGCGACCCGCGGCTTTGCGGCTCCGCCAAAGGCCTACCGGATGCGGTGGCTCTGCCGATGGTCTACCGCTGGGCCGCACTCTGGTGCAGACTTCGTCCACCATGCCACCGACCATGCCCGCTGCGCCCCGTCCCCTGGACAACCCCACGTCTGGCTTTCGCCCGCTGGATTCGGGCTGGCGCCAGTGGATTGCCGAGAACCGGCTGCGCCAGTGCACGCCCGAGTCCATGCGGGTCACGATGGTGCAGGCCGGACTGGACCCGGTCGAGTGCGCAGCTGCGATCCAGGCGATGGAGAGCGACCCGGCGTTCCTCGCCGCGCGCAAGTTCCAGCAGTTGCAGACCAAGCTGGAATCGGTGATGGCAAACCAGCAGAAGCTGCTCGAACTGGACCCGCATTACGGCCAGGTGGAGAAGCGCGCCAACGTGCCGCTGAGCGAGTTCCTGGAGAAGTACGTGGTTGGCAGCCGTCCGCTGGTGCTCACCGACGTGGCGCGCGATTGGCCCGCCATGGCGCGCTGGTCGCCGCAGGATCTGCGCGCGCGCTTCGGCCACTTGCAGGTTGAAGTCCAGGCCGAGCGCAGCGCCGACCCGAACTACGAAGTCAACAAGCTCGATCACCGGCACAGCGTGCGCCTGGCCGATTTTGTCGACCAGGTGCTGGCCGGCGGCACGACCAACGACTACTACCTCACCGCCAACAACGAGATGCTCAGCCGGCCCGAGTTCGCGCCCATCCTCGCCGACATCGGCAGCTTGCCCGTGTTCTGCGACCGCAGCCAGCTGGCGCAGCGCTCCTCGTTCTGGTTTGGTCCGGCGGGCACGGTCACTCCCCTGCACCACGACACGCTCATGCTCTGCCACACGCAGATCGTCGGCCGCAAGCGCTGGCGGTTCATCTCACCCTTGCAGACGCCGCTGCTGTACAACCATTTCGAGGTTTACAGCCCGGTCGACATCGACCGTCCGGATCTGAACCGTTACCCCTTGTTCGAGCAGGCCAGGGTGCTCGAGGTGGTGGTCGAACCTGGTGAGACCGTGTTCCTGCCTTTGGGGTGGTGGCACCAGGTCACCGCGCTGGACGTGAGCCTGTCGTTCTCGTTCTCCAACCTCGCCGTGCCCAACCACTACCTGTTCCAGAATCCGACCATCACCAACTGGTGAAGGCACGGGCCGCGCGCACGGCTCAGGACAACACCAGCATGCCCGAGGTGGGGTTCTGCAGCAGCGCGTTGAGCGCTTCGATGGGCAGTGGCTTGGCGAAGAGGTGGCCCTGGAACTGGTCACAACCCTGGTAGGCCAGGAAGTCGCGCTGCTCTTGCGTCTCCACGCCCTCGGCCACCACCTGCAGGCCCAGGCTTTGCGCCAGCGCGATGATGGCGCGCGAGATGGCCGCGTCGTTCGGGTCGGTCAATACATCGGCGACAAAACCCTTGTCGATCTTGAGCTGGTCCAGCGGCAGCCGCTTGAGCACCGAGAGCGAGGAGTAGCCGACGCCAAAATCGTCGAGCGACAGCGTGACGCCCAAGGCCTTGAGCATGCCCATCTTGTTGATGGTGATCTCCATGCGATCGGCCAGCAGACTCTCGGTGAGTTCCAGCTTGAGCTTGTGCGGGCGGATACCGGTGTGCTTGATCGCGGCCATCACCATGTCGACGAAATCCGGGTGGCGGAACTGGCGCACGCTCACGTTGACCGCGATGCTCAGGGCCGAGGTCTGGGGATTGACCGCCCACGCGCTCAACTGGTTGCACGCGGTCTCCAACACCCACTGCCCCAGTGGCAGGATCAAGCCCGTGTCTTCGGCGACGGGGATGAAGTCGGCCGGAGACACCAGGCCGCGCTCGGGATGCTGCCAGCGCACCAGCGCCTCCACCCCGGTGACCACCCCCACGCGGTCCACCTGCGGCTGGTAATACACCACGAACTGGTTGGCGCTCAATGCCACCCGCAGTTCGGAACTCACGGTGGCGTTGGCGGTCACGGTGGCCTGCATGCCCGGATCGAAGAAGCACAGCGTGTTACGCCCCAGCGATTTGGCCTGGTACATCGCCAGGTCGGCCTGTTTGAGCAACTCGCCCACGTCGCTTTGCTGGCCGTTGAACGAGGTCACGCCGATGCTGGGTGTGGCGAAATGCTGGTGGCCGCCGGTGAGCTGGAACGGCTCGCGCAGCGTGTGCAACACCTTTTCCGCGAGGGCGGTGGCCTTGAACGCGGCGGCGTCGGGATCGGCGCTCAGGTCATCG
>JAJNQE010000121.1 GCA_021154985.1 Hydrogenophaga sp. | reverse complement strand
TCGATGCGTTGGGCGTGTCTGTGCGGCGTGATGCCCTTCCCTATTTGGCCGACCTCGATCGTGCGGCAAATGGGGGGATGGGGGGCATGCCCCCCATGGTGACAAAGGTGATGGCAGGCCAATCGGCCCCTTCGCGGACGTAACTCAGTTACCGCCAATTAAGTCCCTCGCGGCTTGATAAGCGGTATTAATTGCGCACCTATTGAAGCAAATTCGCTATCATGACTAATGCACGATATACATCGTGGAACATCAAAACGAGGTTCAATTGATCGGGTCGAATAAGAAAAGCCCGACTCAAGGTCGGGCTTTCACAAGTTCACCCCCGTTGGACTGGGGTCAGTCTTCGACGAAGGCCTCTTCGCGTTTCTTCTTGATCGCAGGCAGCAAGACGATCACCAGCAGCAACACAGCGGCCGCCAACAACGAGGCAGAGATGGGACGTGTCACGAACACCGACCAGTCGCCGCGCGAAATCAGCAAGGCGCGGCGCAGGTATTCCTCCATCATCGGGCCCAGGATCAGACCCAGCAGCAAAGGCGCAGGCTCACAGCCCAGTTTGATGAACGTGTATCCGATCAGACCGAACACCGCCACCATCCAGATGTCGAAGCTGTTGTTGTTGGTCGAGTAAACACCGATCGCACAAAACAGCAGGATGGCTGGAAACAGCCAGCGGTAAGGCACGGACAACAGCTTCACCCACACGCCGATCAGCGGCAGGTTCAGCACCACCAGCATGAGGTTGCCGATCCACATCGACGCGATCAGGCCCCAGAACAGCTCGGGGTTGGAGGTCATGACCTGCGGACCTGGCTGGATGTTGTGGATGGTCATGGCACCGACCATCAGCGCCATCACGGCATTGGGTGGGATACCCAGCGTGAGCAGAGGAATGAACGAGGTTTGCGAACCGGCGTTGTTGGCCGACTCGGGCGCAGCCACGCCGCGGATGTTGCCTTGACCGAAAGGAACTTCGCCCGGCTTGAGCTTGGTTTTCTTCTCGATGGTGTAAGCCGCGAACGACGACAACAGCGCACCGCCGCCCGGCAGGATACCGAGCACCGAGCCCAGCGACGTTCCCCGAATGACCGCCGGCAGCATGCGCTTGAAGTCTTCCTTCGTGGGCATGAGGCCTTGCACCTTGCCGGTGAACACTTCGCGCTTGCTTTCGTCTTGCGACAGGTTGCTGATGATCTCGCCGTAGCCAAAGATGCCCATGGCGATCACGACGAAGTTGATGCCGTCGGTCAACTCGGGAATGTCGAAGCTGAAACGGGCCACGCCGGAGTTCACGTCGGTGCCGACCAGACCGATCAGCAAGCCCAGCACGATCATGCCCAGCGCCTTGAGCAGCGAGCCCGAGGCCAGCACCACGGCGCCGATGAGACCCAGCACCATCAGCGCGAAGTACTCGGAAGGACCGAAGCTCAGGGCCACTTCAGTCAGTGGGGGGGCGAAAGCCGCCAGCACGAGGGTGCCGACGCAGCCTGCAAAGAACGACCCCAGACCGGCTGCCGCCAGTGCGGGGCCTGCCCTGCCCTTGCGCGCCATCTGGTAGCCGTCGATCACGGTCACCACCGACGACGATTCCCCTGGCAAGTTGACCAGAATGGCGGTGGTCGAACCACCGTACTGCGCGCCGTAATAAATACCGGCCAGCATGATGAGCGCGGCAACCGGCTCCAGACCGTAGGTGACGGGCAACAGCATGGCAATGGTGGCCAGCGGCCCGATGCCTGGCAAGACACCGATGAGCGTGCCCAGCAGGCAGCCGACAAAGGCGTAGATCAGGTTCTGGAGGGTAAAGGCGACACTGAAGCCCAGTGCGAGGTTGTCAAAGAGTTCCATGAGGGGTATCTCCGGTCAGGCGGTCAGGAAGGCAGGCCACACCGGGAACTGCAGGTTGAGCATGTAGACAAAGGCGAAATAGCTGCCGACCGCGAGCAAGGTCGCCAGGATCAGGGACTCCTTGATGTCGCATTTGGGGCGCGCATAACCCGCAATGATCACCAGGCCGTAGATGGCGACGATGAACCCCATGGCGGGAATGCCCAGCGAGGGCAAGCCCACCAGCAATGCACCAAATGCCAGGTTGGCCCCGAGCACGAAGCCCAGCGGGCGCCATGCGATCTTTCCGATGGGATCACCATCGGGCGCCTTGCTGCGAAACGACTGGATCGTGATCAGAACGCCAAGCCCTGTGAGCAAGATGCCCAGCAGCAGCGGGAAGTACCCGGGACCCATGCGGGCCGCGCTGCCCACGTCAAAGTTCGTTGCACCCACAGCGAACGAGATGCCCACGATGGTGAACATCAAACCAGAGAAAAAGTCTTTTTGACTTGCCAGCTTCACAGTGTCTCCTCCAAATAATGGGTGTGGCGATTCTGATCCGGTCAAGGCAATCGCCCCATGTGGGTTACACCTACAAAACTGACCGGGTGCGGGCTGCCGATCCCCTTCGCGACACGGTCACCAGCGCCCACTGGGCTGTCTGGCGCGCACAAAGGCGGCAATGATCTCGGCCGACTCGGCGCGCTGGGCGCGGTTGGCAAAGTCGATGGCCGACAGGCCTTGCTGGTTCTTCAGCAGGGGATCGGCGCCCTCCTCCAGCAGCAGCTTGACCACGCCGGGGTGGCCGTAGTGCGCGGCCATCATCAACGGCGTGCTGCCATTGGGCGACGCTGCATCGATGTAGGCATGGTGCTCCAGCAGCAGTCGCACCATGGACACCGCCTCGGCGTCGGCATTGGTGGCGGCGTAATGCAGCGGTGCCCAGCCGGGCTTGTTCACTTCGGCCTTGCGCTCGATGAGGCGCCGGGCAAGCTCCAGCCGGCCCTTGAGCGCGGCCATCATCAGCGGGCTTTCGTCCTGGCCGGTGCGGGCTTCCACCTGCACCGCGTCTTGCGCGAGCAAAAAGTTGGAGACCGCAGGTGCGTCATCCCGCAGGGCCAGAAACAGCGCATGCTCGCCCGCCTCGTTCTTCGTGTTCAAGTCAAATCCGCGCTGTGCCAACTGGCGCAAGGCGCTGACATCGTCGCGCTTGATGGCGGAAAAGAAGTCGTCGAAAGAACTGGCCCAAGCCGTGCTCGAAATCACCAGAATAAGTGCAACAAATCCTTTTAAAACAGGCATCTTTTTGCATTTATTCATGTGATATCTCAAGATGGTTTGGCGTTCGCTGGCGAGGCTGCACGGTCAAAGAGCTGGTCAAAATTGCGGCTGGTGACCTGCGCCACCTCGGCCACCGGCAAGCCCTTGATCTGGGCAATCTGCTCCGCGACCCACGGCACGAACGCGGGCGAATTGGTTTTGCCGCGGTGGGGCACGGGCGCCAGATACGGACTGTCCGTTTCGATCAGCATGCGGTCCAGCGGAACGAAGGCCGCCACCTCGCGGATGTCGCTGGCGCTGCGGAAGGTGAGGATCCCTGAAAACGAGATGTAGAAACCCAGGTCGAGGGCGGCGCGGGCCACCTCCGCCGTTTCGGTGAAGCAGTGAAACACCCCGCGCGCCACCGGAAGCGTCTCCGCGTCACCCCCAAAGCCGCCGACCTCCCGCAAGATGGCCAGGGTGTCCTCAGAGGCACTGCGGGTGTGGATGACGAGCGGCAGATCCGTCAGGCGCGCCGCCTGAATGTGGGTGCGGTAGCGGGCACGTTGCCAGGCCATGTCGGCCACGGTGCGATCACCCAGGCGGTAGTAGTCGAGCCCGGTTTCACCGATGCCCACCACCCGCGGGCAGGCGGCGCGTTTCAGCAAATCGTCCAGCGTGGGTTCCTGCACGCCTTCGTTGTCGGGGTGCACGCCCACGGTCGACCAGAGATTGGCGTTTTCCCGCGCCAGGCTGTGGACCTCTTCAAACTCTTCGAGCGTGGTGCAGATGCACAGCGCCCGGTCCACCTGGGCCTGGGCCATGGCGCTCAAGATGTCGGGCAGCCGGCTTCTCAGCTCGGGGAAATTCAGGTGGCAGTGGGAATCGGTGAACATGCGGACCCGGGGATGGGGGCAACGGCTGGTGGGCCGGTGAAGGCCCGATCAACCACGCTGCACGGGGTGAAGCCGACTCAGAGCGTCTGGGTGGCGCGGTCGGAGCCGAGGTTGGCGCCGAGGATCTCTTCGATCTTCAGCTTGAGCATGCGCGACTTTTCATCGGCCGGAAAACGAATGCCGACACCCTGTGTGCGGCCACCCGAGGCTTTGGCCGGTGTGACCCAGGCCACCTTGCCGGCGACCGGATAGCGTTGCGGATCGTCGGGCAGACTGAGCAAGACGTACACGTCATCGCCCAAGCGGTATTCGCGCGATGAGGGAATGAAGATGCCGCCGTCAGCGAAAAGGGGGATGTAGGCCGCATAGAGGGCGGCCTTCTCTTTGATGGAGAGCTGGATCACGCTCGGGCGCGCTGCGGCTGCCGAGGGAGAAGGGTTGGTGCTCATCGGGTCGAGTTTAGCGGCAATCACGGGCCGAGGGCACCCTGTTGCAGGACCGCACGAGCGCACCAGACCGGGTATTGATCGCGTTGTTGTTCAGCGGCTGCATCGCGGGGTCAGAGCGCGCGGGCGGCCAGCACCTGGCGGGTGCGCGCAGCCCAGGCTTCCTGCATGAGGCCCGCGTTGTAGGGGTGTTCCACCGAGCGAGCAGCCTGCATCAGTTCGCGCGACCAGGCGGCCAGCGCCGTCCAGCGCGGTGCGGCGGGCAGCTCGGCCCCCGGGAAGAAGCGCGCCGGAGCACCACAGGCGTGGGCCATCAGGTCGTGGCAGAGTTTCTGCAACACCGCCAGTTGCTGGGCCGCCGGCCAGTCGGCCAGCACCGACCAGTCGCCCCGCGCCAGCGACTTGGGCAGACCCGCCCAGGCTTGTGCGCTCAAGCCGCTCGCCGCCCAGGCCAGCGCGTCGTCGGGGCGTCCACCGGCGGCCTGCAGCCAGACCACCGCCTGCGCCGCCGTCGGTGCGGGCGCCGCTGACTTGCCGCCGGACTGCGCAGCGCTGACCGCATTCACCAGCCAGGCCAGTGCGGCTGGTTCGTCGGGCCAGACCATGGCGTGCGTCTGGCAACGGCTGCGGATGGTGGGCAGCAGCTGGTGGGCCGACTCGCTGGCCAGGATGAAGCGCACCTCACCCACCGGCTCTTCCAGCGTTTTGAGCAAGGTGTTGGCCGATTCCATGTTCATGCGCTCGGCCGGGTACACCAGAATCACCTTGGTGCGGCCGCGCGAGCGGGTGGTCTGGGTGAACGCCACCGCATCGCGCGCGGCCTCCACGCGAATCAGCTTGCTCGGTTTGCGCTTTTTGTCGTCAATCTCTTTTTGTGCACCCTCGTCCAGCGGCCAGCCCAGCTCCAGGCTGAGCACCTCGGGCATGAGTGCGCACAAGTCGGCGTGCGTGCGCACGTCGATGGCGTGGCAGCTGTCGCATTCGCCACAGGCGCCCTGCCCTGTGGGCTGCTCGCACAGCCAGGCGCGTGCCAGGGCAAGCGCCAGGTCGTATTGGCCAAGTCCGGAAGGACCTGCGAGCAACAACGCATGACCGCGCTGTGCCAGCAGGCTGGTCAGCTGGGTCTGGAGCCAGGGGGCCAAAGCCATTGTGCTCATGCGTCCACCCCGGTAGGCAACCAGCCGCGCTGCTCGACAGCCTGGCGCACATGGCGCCACACCGCGTCTTTGGACTGGTCTGAGGGCACGCGGGTAAAACGCGCCGGGTCCTGGGCCATGCGATCGCCGTAGCCGGCGGCCACCCGTTCAAAGAAGGCCAGCGGCTGCGACTCGAAGCGGTCGGGCAGGCGGGCGCCGGCCAGGCGCTCGGCGGCCACGGCGGGCGGCAAATCGAACCACACCGTGAGGTCGGGTTGGCGCAGCTGGCCAGCCGCCTGCGGCATGGCCTGCACCCAGCGTTCGAGCTGGCGCAACACGTCCAGATCGAAGCCGCGCCCGGCGCCCTGGTAGGCAAAGGTGGCGTCGGTGAAGCGGTCGCACAGCACCACCTCCCCCCGGGCCAGCGCGGGTTCGATCACCTGCTGCAGGTGGTCGCGCCGCGCAGCAAACATCAGCAGCGCTTCGCACAGGGGGTCCATGGGGTCGTTGAGCACCAGCTCGCGCAGCTTTTCTGCCAGCGGTGTGCCGCCCGGTTCGCGCGTGAGTGCAACGCTGCGGCCCTGAGCGCGAAACGCGTCGGCCAGTCCGGCGATGTGGGTGGATTTGCCCGCGCCGTCGATGCCTTCAAAGGTGATGAAAAGTCCGGCGGTCTGCATGAAGGGTGGGAAAGGTCGGCGGGTTCAGCGGCGCAGGATGTAGCGCTGCACCGCGGCATTGTGCTCTTCGAGCGTGGCGCTGAACTGGCTGGAACCGTCGCCCCGGGCGACGAAATAGATGGCGTTGGTCTCACCCGGCTGCACGGCTGCGCGCAACGAGGCCGCACCGGGCATGGCAATCGGCGTGGGCGGCAGCCCGGCGCGGGTGTAGGTGTTGTAGGGGGTGTCGGTCTGCAGGTCGTTGCGGCGCAGATCACCGTCGAAGCTCTCGCCCAGGCCGTAGATCACGGTGGGATCGGTCTGCAGGCGCATGCCGATGCGCAGCCGGTTGGCGAACACGCCGCCGATGCGCCGGCGGTCGCTCTCCAGCCCGGTTTCCTTCTCGATGATGCTGGCCAGGATCAAAGCCTCTTCGGGCGTGCGCAGCGGCACAGCGGGGTCGCGCTGCGCCCAGGCATCGGCCAGGCGTTTGTCCATGGCCTGCGCGGCCTGGCGCAACACGCTGGAGGCGGTGGCGCGTTTGGCCACGCGGTAGGTGTCGGGGAAAAAGCGGCCCTCCGGGTGGCGCCCGGGGTAGCCGATGAGCGCCATGATGTCGGCCGGACTCAGGCCCTCCAGGTCTTGTGTGAGATCGGGTGAGGTGCGCAGCAGTTCAAACACCTGGCGGTGGTTCCAGCCTTCCAGCAGCGTGATGCTGCGCACCGCCTGCTCGCCCCGAACGAGTTTGGACAGCAGGGTGCGCGGCGTGGTGCCGGGCGTGAACTCGTAGCTGCCAGCTTTGATGTCGCGCGAGCCGCCGGAAATGCGGAACCAGCCGTAGAGCAAGACCCAAGGCGTCTGCACGCCGGACGCCGACAGTTTCTCGGCCACGCCCCGCGCCGACTGGCCGGGTGCGATTTCCACATCGAGCGGCTGTTGTTCGCTCACGCGAGCGGGAAAACGCAGGGGTTGATCGACCCACCAGACCCCGAAGGCGGCCATGATCAGCAGGGCGACCAGGGGGAGCACGAACAGGAGTTTGAGTAGGCGCAACAAGGGGATGTGCTCAGCAGGGTGAAGGGCCGGACGGCAGGCCCGGATGGCTGCAGCCGATGATAATCGGGCACCTTGGGCGCGCTGCCTGCCGCTCGCGCCACCACCGGTGCCTTGCATCCCTTGCGGCACCCGACATGAACACTTCTGTCTGACCCCATGACACTCGCCACATCCGATGCCGCCACGCGGGCCTTCCATGGCGTCGCCCGCCTCACCCACCTGGGCGTGATCCAGGTGGACGGCGAAGAGGCCGCCAAGTTTCTGCACGGCCAGCTCACCCACGACTTTTCACTGCTGGGCCTGTCTGAAGCGCGGCTGGCCGCCTTCTGCTCGGCCAAGGGCCGCATGCAGGCCAGCTTTGTCGGATTCAAACGCAGCCACGACCAGATCCTGCTCGTGTGCAGCAAAGACCTGCTGCCCGCCACGCTCAAGCGACTGTCCATGTTTGTGTTGCGTGCCAAGGCCAAACTGAGCGACGCCAGCGACACGGTTGCAGTGATGGGCCTGGCGGGTAGCGCCGTGCCCGCCAACCTGCCCGCTGCGCCCTGGTCGCAGGTGCGCGAGGGCGATGCCAGCGTGGTGCGCCTTTACCCGGCCGACGGAACGCCGCGAGCGCTGTGGGTGGCACCGGCCGAGGCCGCACCCCCGACGGGCGATGGCATGCCGGAAGACCTGTGGAACTGGCTGGACGTGAAAAGCGCTGTGGCCACCCTGAGCCAGCCGGTGTTCGAGGCCTTCGTACCGCAGATGCTCAACTACGAATCGGTCGGCGGCGTGAACTTCAAGAAAGGCTGCTACCCCGGCCAGGAGGTGGTGGCGCGCAGCCAGTTCCGGGGCACGCTCAAGCGCCGGGCCTATCTGGTGCACAGCGCCCAGGCCTTGGCCGTGGGCCAGGAGGTGTTTCACAGCGGCGATGCCGAACAGCCCTGCGGCACCGTGGTGCAGACCGCGGCTCACCCAACCGGCGGGTTCGACGCCATCGTCTCCATGCAGACCAGCGCCGCCGCTGACGGCAGCCTGCACGCCGGCAGCGCCAGTGGCCCGGCGCTCACCCTGCTGCACCTGCCCTACCCACTGCTCGACGACATCTGACACGGGTCTGGCCATGTGTTTGATGGCTTTTGCGCTGAACGCCGATCCGGCCCAGCCCCTGCTCATTGCCTCCAACCGCGACGAGTTTTTCGAGCGCCCCACCGCACCGCTGCACCGTTGGTTCCTGGACGACGGCACCGAAGTGCTGGGCGGGCGCGACCTGCGCGATGGCGGCACCTGGCTCGGCCTGAGCCCGCGGGGTCGGGTGGCGATGCTGACCAACGTGCGCCAGGCCTTGCAGGCGCCTGCGCAGCGCAGCCGGGGCGAGCTCGTCACGCGCTGGTTGCAGGGCGACGGTGATGTGCAGCGGTTCGCTGCCGGCATCGAGCCAGCCGCGTACGGCGCTTTCAACCTGGTGGTGGGCGACTTTCATGCCGGCGCCTGGCACTGGCTCGGCAACCGCGACCCCGAAGCGCCGCACACCCCACAGGCCAGCGGCTTGCACCGGCAAACGCTGGGCGCCGGTATCCACGGCCTGTCCAACGCCAGCTTGAACACGCCGTGGCCCAAGACGCAGCGGCTCAAAGCCGCCGTTGGCGCGTCGCTGGTCAGCGCGTCGGACTGGCTCTCACCCCTGGCGCACGCTCTCACCAGCGACCAGCCGGTGCCCGACGCCGAGTTGCCGTGCACCGGTGTGCCGATGGATCTGGAGCGGTCGCTCTCCAGTCCCTTCGTGCGCATGGCCGACCGCGCCTATGGCACGCGCACCAGCCAGGTGATCAGCGTGCGGGCCGCCGCGCAGGGCTTTGCCGTGACCGTGCACGAATGGACCCACGACCCGGCCGCCCCGGTGCCGCGTCTGGCGCCCGAGCACGCCCGCACCGAGACGCTGGTGTGGTGAGCCTCAGAGGCGTTTGAACATGGTCACGTGCGGGATGCCGGCCTCATCAAACGGCTCACCCAGCACCGTGTAACCCAGCCGGGCATAAAAGCCCTCGGCGCTGCGCTGTGCGTGCAGCACCACTTCAGCGTCACCACGCTCGCGTGCCGCGTCCATCAGGGCGTGCAGCACGTCGCGGCCCAGCCGCCCGCCGCGCATGGCGCGGTCCACCGCCATGCGGCCCACCTTGGAGCTGCCGGGTTCAAACGGCAGCAGGCGGCCGGTGGCCAGCGGGCGACCCAGGCGGTTGTAGGCCACGGCGTGCACGGCGGTGGCGTCGGCCGCGTCCCACTCCAGCTCCTTCGGAATTTTTTGCTCCTCCACGAACACCGCTGTGCGAAGCCGCTGGGCGTCCGGCCCGAGTTCGGTCCAGCTGCCCACGCGAACCTCGGTCACGGCCTCGCCCGCTTCATAGCCGGTGAGGACGTCGCGCAACGCCGCGGGCACCGGGCGCGACGTCTGCGTGGCCGGGTCGGCAAACACATAAACGATCTCGCCGCTGATCAGGTGTTCCTCGCCCCGGAAGATCGCACCGGTGAAGGTGATGGACGAGTTGCCGATGCGGCTGCACTTCATGGCCACCTCGATCTGGTCGTCCGCCCGCGCCGAGGCGTGGAACTCCACCGTGGCCTTCACCACATACAGGTCGCCCTGCAGTTGGTGCATGGTGTCCTGGTAGGGCAGGCCCAGCACCCGCCAGTAGTCGGTGATGGCGGTGTCGAAGTACATGAGGTAGTGGGCGTTGAAAACGATCTTCTGCATGTCCACCTCGGCCCAGCGCACGCGCAGGCGGTGGAAGAAGCGGAAGTCGGAGCGTTTCAAGGTCATGTCATTTCTCTGCAAAAGCGTGGCGCAGCGCGCGCGCTGCGTCGTTGTGGGCGGTCAGCGCCCTGGGAATGGCCCGACCGAAGTTGATGAAGCCGTGCACCACGCCGGCGTAGATCTCGATGTCCACCGGCACGCCGGCGTGCCGCAAGCGGTCGGCGTACATCACGCCCTCGTCGGTGAGCGGGTCGCATTCGGCCAGGCCGATCCACGCGGGTGCCACGTCGTCGAGCTCGCGCACTTGGCCGTGTTCGTCCACGCCATCGAGCGGGGCAAAACGCCAGTCGTCGCGGTCGGCGGCGTTGCGCAGGTAGTGGCCGAAGAAGTAGCTGATGTGCGGCTCTTCCAGCAGGAAACCGTGGGCAAATGTGGTGTGCGAGGCCGTGTCCTGGTGGCCGGCGCAGCCGGGGTAGAAAAGCAGTTGCAGCGCCAGCGGCACACCGGCATCGCGCGCGGCAATCGCTGTCACCGCCGCCAGCGTGCCGCCGGCGCTGTCGCCGCCCAGCGCGATGCGGTCGGCGTCCAGTCCCAGAGCGGCGCACTGCGCACGCAAGCCCATCAGGCCGTCCCACGCATCGTGCACGGCGGTCGGAAACTGCCACTCGGGCGCCAGCCGGTAGTCCACCGACACCACGGCGCAGTGCGCGAGATGGGCCAGGTGGCGGCACAGGGCCGCATGCGTGGCCACGCTGCCCACGGTGAAGCCGCCGCCATGAAAGTACAGCAGCACGGGCAGGGGAGCGTCGCTGGCGGGGGCGAACAGTTGGGCGTGCAGTTCGGACCCGTCTCGCGCGGTGAATCGCAGGTCTTCGACCCGGGCCAGCTTGTGCGAGGGAATCTCCAGCACGCCCGCCCCGGCTTCGTAGGCCAGCTTGGCCTGCGCGGGCGTGAGCGCGTGCAGCGGTACATGCCCCGCACGCGCAATGCGCTCCAGCACGTGGCGCATGGCGGGCGTGAGCAAGGCTCGGGGATCGGGCTGGTGTGACATCGGGGGTGATTGTCGCGGCCCTGCTGGCCGGGTGATACCACCTGTGTCGCAAGGGCTGTCCTGTGGGTGACGGCGCGCGGGTTCACGCCGTAGGCGGATGGAGGCACCAGCCGTATCATTTTTTTCCGATCACAAGAACCCCACCGGAGACCGCCTTGGCCCAGATCCTCTACATCACCAACATCCTGATTGACTTCGGCGTGCTCGCCCAACTGCAGGCCGAGTGCGAGCGCGTGGGCATTCGCCGCCCGCTCATCGTGACCGACGCCGGCGTGAAAGCCGCTGGCCTGCTCGACAAGGCCGTGGCCGCCCTGCCCGGCTTGCGGCCTGCGGTGTTCGACCAGACCCCGTCGAACCCGACCGAGGCCGCCGTGCGCGCGGCCGTGGCGGTGTACCAGTCGCAAGGCTGCGACGGACTGATTGCCCTGGGTGGTGGCAGTGCCATCGACTGCGCCAAGGGCGTGGCGATCGCCTGCACGCACGAGGGCCCGCTCAAGACCTACGCCACCATCGAAGGCGGCTCTCTCAAAATCACCGACCGGGTGCCCCCGCTGATTGCCGTGCCCACCACGGCCGGCACCGGCAGCGAGGTGGCGCGCGGCGCCATCGTGATCGTGGACGACGGCCGCAAGCTCGGTTTTCACAGCTGGCACATCGTGCCCAAAACCGCGCTGCTCGACCCCGAACTCACGCTGGGCCTGCCGCCCATGTTGACCGCGGCGACCGGCATGGATGCCATCGCCCACTGCATGGAAACCTTCATGGCGCCGCCCTTCAACCCGCCGGCCGATGGCATTGGTCTTGATGGCCTGGCGCGCGGCTGGGCGCACATCGAGCGCGCCACCAAGAACGGCCAGGACCGCGACGCGCGCCTGAACATGATGAGCGCCAGCATGCAGGGTGCGATGGCGTTTCAGAAAGGCCTGGGTTGTGTGCATTCGCTCAGCCACAGCCTGGGTGGCGTCAACCCGCGCCTGCACCACGGCACGCTCAACGCGGTGTTTCTGCCGGCGGTGATCCGCTTCAATGCCGAAGCCGAATCCATGAAGAAAGACAACCGCCTGCAGCGCATGGCCCATGCCATGGGCCTGAGCAGCGGCGGTGATGTGGCCGAAGCCGTGACCGAGATGAACGCGCGCCTGGGCTTGCCCAAGGGCCTGGCCGCGATGGGGGTGACACCCGACCTGTTCGACCAGGTGATCACCGGTGCCATGGCCGACCATTGCCACAAGACCAACCCCCGCCTGGCCACCGCCGAGGACTACCGGGCGATGCTGCACGCCGCCCTGTAAAAAACGGGCTCCGGCCCACCCCGGACGGGTCTGCAAACGCAAGGCCGCGACACGCTGTTGTCGCGGCTTTTTTTTGCGCCTGCCATCGACCGTTGCGTGCTCCGAAGGCCCCATTTCAGGGCACTTCCAGAGTCATCGATTCATGAGCATTTCATAACCTGTTCGTCAATCCTCGAATGGGTGATTGCCGCAGACTGCCCTCACTGAATTCGATGCCGTCACCGATGACTGCAGCGCCGCCTGAAGCGGTGTTCCGGGAAGCCTGCATCTGAATTGAGTCCAGACAACCTTCAACCAGGGACGACCATGACATTCGCATCGCTCGTGAACACCACCGACACCGCTTTGACGGCCCGGGAAACCGAGATCCTCGACTTCATCGCACGCGGCCTGACATCCAAGCAGATCGCGCGGGAACTCAACATCAGCCCGTACACCGTGAACACCCACCGCGACAACCTGCGCCGAAAACTGGGGGCACACAACGGCGCACAGCTGGCCTCATGCCGAGCCAAGCTGCACATGGGGGCTCCCCACATGGCCGCCAGCGCCAACCCATTCTGAACACCCTCCACCACACCGCACCCTTCTGGAGCCACCATGTCGACCACCATTCCCTACTCGCCTTCCCTTGTGCTGGGCAGCATCGTCGAGCCCGCCGTCATGGACAACCTGCTGGCCATCTCGGCAGCGCAGACACCCATCGACGCGGCACAGGAGACGCTCAACTCCTTCATCTCCATGAAGCGCAGTCTGGAGATGACGGTCCAGGAGCTCATCAACATGGGGCTGGACCCGAAGGACCTGGTGAAAAAAGTGCAGGAGGTGGGGACCGACGTGGACAAGGCCGCCACCGCATACGCCACCACCCGGCTGGAGCAGGAACTCAAGCTGCAGCCCCTGCGCGCCAAGATGCAGATCGTCAACGCCGGCGTCGAAAGCCCGATCGACTACAACCGCACCCAGATCAAGACCCTCCCGCTGGCGGCCGACTCCCTGAAGATGGACGCCCAGTTCTTCACCTTCGACAACAACGTCGAGAACGACAGCGACACGCTCTCCAACATCAAGTCGTACGTGAGTGCCGCCACGTCTTTCCTGGGTCAAGGCGCCTCTTTCGACATGGCCAAGTCGGCCACCGACCAGGTCGCCAAGCAGCGGCAGATGCACAAGATCTCCGGCACCCTGGTGCTCACCGCCACCTGCACCCACAAGGAGGCGCAGGTGCTGGCACCGCTGTGCCTGGACGTGGACAAGGCCATCCGGGTCTGGAACCAACTGTTCCCGGGCGCCAAGGACAAGATCCGCATGGACGAGAGCACCGTTGTGCAGATCGCCGAACAGGAAGGCACTCCAGGCGAGAAGTCGTTCAACATCATCTCGGGCTCCACGCTGGGTTCGAGTTTTGTGGGCATGGTGCATGTGCTCAACACCGAAAACACCACCAACAGCCAGGACGACGATTCGCGCGCCAGCGACTTGAAGGGCCAGTTCGAGCTGGGCGCGGCCATCGCATCGCTCAAGGGCGGCTTCGGCGTGGACAAGAACTTTGCCAAGGACGTGAAGAACCTGCTGAGCACGCAGAACATCAACTCCCACGTGACCCTGATCACCGCAGGCTACATCCCCACGATCAAGTCCAACCAGGTGGCGCTCGGCGTCAAACAATTTGCCAGCTTCGATCCCTCGGACATGATGACCAGCCTGGCCAAGCTCTCCGACTTCACCTCGGCGGACCGCACCTCGGTGCAGCAGGCAGCCAGCGCGGCGCGCACCAAGGGTGAGTTCGTGGCGCTGAAGACCGCGACCATCGAGAGCGTCATGACGAGCCTGGCCAAGCTCGACGATGGGCAAAACGAGATGCTAGACATCTCCTCCATGGTGGTGGCCTTCGAGGACTACGTGACCACCGCCTCGGCCGCCACCCCGGACGCGAGCATCGGCGTGCCGATCAACTTCTTCCTCAAGCCCATCACGCGCACGCAGCTGGCCGAGATGTGGGTGTCCAAGTACTACCCGAACAAGTACCTCGACATCCAGGGCGACGACACGCCACGCCCCAAGAAAGACGCGCCAGCGGCCAGCTGAGCACACCGCTGCGCTGACCTCCGAGCCCCTTTCAGTGCCTCGCCGGCCAACCCCCTCATTTCCGGAGTCCCTCCATGCCTTCCACCATCCCGTATTCGCCCTCCCTCGTGCTGGGCAGCATTGTTCATCCCGCCGCCATGGACACGCTGCTGGCCATGTCCGCCCTGCAGGCGCCCGTTGACGCGGCGCAGGACACCCTCAACTCCTTCATCTCGCTGCAGCGCAGCCTGGAGATGACGGCCAGCGAGCTGGTGAACATGAACATCGAACCCAAAGACCTGCTCAACAAGATCCACGACGTCAAGGCCGAGCTGCAGAAGTCTGCGGTGACCTACGCGACCACGCGGGTCCAGCAGGAGCTGCAGATGCAGCCGCTGCGGGCCAAGGTGCAACTGGTCAACGCGGGCGTGGAAAGCCCGATCGATTACCAGCGCACGGTGATCAAGAAGATGCCCCTGGCCGCCGACACGCTGAAGATGGATGCCCAGTACTTCTCGTTCGATGAAAACGAGCAGAAGGCGCAGAACACCATCTCCAACATCCAGCGCTTCATCAGCCTGGCGGGCAGCGACACCGACAGCGATGCGGCGTTCGAGGTTGCGCAATCGGCGGTCAAGCAGATCAACCGCCAACGGCAGATGCACAAGATTGCAGGCACCCTGGTGCTCACCGCCAACTGCACCCACCGCCAGGCCTCGGTGCTGGCACCGCTGGTGCTCGACGTGGACAAGGCCATTCGGGTGTGGAACCAGCTGTTCCCCGATGCCAAGGACAAGATCCGGCCCGACGCAAGCACCATGGCGCAGATCGCCAAACAAGAGGGCACCCCGGGCGAAAAGTCGTTCAACATCATCTCCGGCGCCACCTACGGCTCCAGCTTCGTGGGCATGGTGCACATCCTGCGCAAGGAGTCCACGGTGACCAGCCAGCAGATGGAGTCGGACGTGGGCGAGCTCCAGGTCATGGCAGACCGCAAGAACTTCTTCAGCTCCGCCAGCGGTTCACTGGGGGTGGAGGACACCGAAGCCGATGACGAAAAGAGCCTGAAGAGCCGCCAGGAAATCACCTCGCATGTCACCGTGATCACGTCGGGCGTGATCCTGGGCATCGCCTCCACCGACGTGCAGATGGCGGTGAAGACCTTCGCCACCGAAGAGGGCAAGACCACCATGGAGGCGCTCGCCGCCCTGGCCACCACCGCCAACACCGGCGTGCAGTCCATGCAGACACTGGCGGCCAGCGCCCGCTCGGGCCAGGAGTTCACCGAGTTGCAGGCCAACACCGTGCAAAGCGTGATGAGCAAGCTCGGGGAGATCCAGGGCATGAAGGTGAAGGTGCTCGATGTCAATTCCCTGATGACGGCGTTCAACAACTACGTTGAAGCCGCGCGCAAAGGGGGCATCGGCGTGCCGATCAACTACTACCTCAAACCCATCACGCGCACCCAGCTGGCGCAGATGTGGATGTCCAAGTACTACCCCGACAAGTTCATGGCCATCCAGGGCGATGACAGCGCCGCCGCCGAAGCCACTGCGCAGCAATGAAGGAGCGCCCGATGACCGCAGACGACCTGGCGGGCCTCACCGGACGCCCCATTGCCGATGTCGAGCCCTGGCTGCAGCCGATCGCAGCCGCCATGGCCGAATTCGGCATCGACACGCCAGCGCGCGAGGCGGCGTTTCTTGCCCAGATCGTCCACGAGTCGGACGGCTTGCGCGCGATGGAAGAAAACCTCAACTACCACGCCAGCCGTCTGCCGGTGGTCTGGCCCAGGCACTTCTACCTTGCGCCCGACGAGCCCAATGGCCGCCTGGACGCCAGCCAGTACGAACACAACCCCGAGGCGCTGGCCAACGTGGTGTACGCCAACCGCATGGGCAACGGGCCCGAGAGCAGCGGCGATGGATGGCGCTACCGCGGGCGGGGCCTGATCCAGCTGACCGGGCGCAGCCTGTATGCCCAGGCCGGTGCGGCGCTGCAGCTGGACCTGCTCAACCAGCCCGAAGCCTTGCGCCAACCCGAGGCCGCGGCGCGCGCCGCCGGCTGGTACTGGCAGCACATCAACGGCAACGCCCTGGCCGATCCGGCCACGCAGCAGTCGTTTGCGCAGCTCACCGAAGCCATCAACGGGGCGCTGACCGGCGAAGACCACCGCGAGCAGTTGTGGAAAAGGGCCCAGTCGCTGTTGGGCGCGAAGGCCTGAATGCCGCCGGTCACCGCTCCATTGGCCGCACGCCCGCATGAACCGCACCCGGATCTGCTTGCTCGCCGTTCTGCTGGCGACCGCGCCGGCATGGGCAAACGCCGAGGCCCCCACCGCCCAGACCGTCGCACCCCATGTGAGCGCGATCCGGGGCGAACTGGAGCTGGGCCGCATCATCGAAGTTCAGGTGGACCATCTGGCCGAGTGGAACCTGGCCCTGGGCGGACCGGCGGCCGTTCGCACCGGCCCGGCATCGGTGCACCCAGCGTGGCAACTCGTGCCCTACCTCGATGGGCGCGCCCTCACCGGCTTGACGCCGCTGGCGGTGGACCTCGGCGCAGGCCGGTTGCAGTACCGGCTGACCATCACCCCCCGAAACCGGGACACATGGACGCACCTGCTCAGCCCCCTGGCCTTCGAGCGCGCGGTGCAGTTCAGCGTCGGTCTGGAGCAGGTCGATCCCTTCTCCACCGACTTCACGCTCTCCAGCCGACGCGCCCAGCTCACCATCATCAACCGGGGCTGGCTGCTGACCGCGGTGCTGATCGTGACAACGCTGAGCGTGGCGTTCTGTGGACTGGCCATGCACACCACGGTGCTGATGGAGCGCTGCAAAGCAGCCGATGGCACCCTGTTCCATCGCTTCAGCCTCGCCAAGGTGCAACTGGCGCTGTGGTTCTTCGTGATCTTCAGCACCTTCCTCGTCATCTGGCTGGTCACCGGCAATTTCGACTCCCTCAACAGCTCGATCCTGTCCACGCTGAGCATCAGCGCCGGCACCGCCTTGGGAGACACCTTCGTGAAGGCCTCCGGGCCCACCACCGCCACAAGGGCACCGAAGGACGCTGGCAGCGACACGTTTCTGGCACCGAGCTGGACAGCGCGACGCTTCATGCGCGAGCTGCTCTCCGACGATGAGGGCTGCTCCATCGCCCGCTTTCAGATGCTGGCCTGGACCCTTGCGCTGGTCATCGTTTTCCTGGCCGATGCGTTCGACAACCTGCAGATGCCGGTTTTCGGGCCCGAGCTGCTGTACCTGCTGGGCCTGAGCACCGGCACCTATGTGGCCCACCGGGTGCCCGAGATGCAACGCGACCGCCAGCGCGCCAGTGCCCCGGGGCCAAGGCCTCCCACCTAGACCACCCGGGTGGTCTCGGTGGGTCGCGCAGCCTATGGCGCGCATCGTCTGAACGTTCTATAAAGCACACAGGTTCAATTCAAATAAAGAGTTACAAAGTTGTAATTAAATGTTCACCAAGCCGGGTGCCTGAGCAGTTGGTCCTGTCACAGAGAGGCAGGGGCCGAAGGGACGCGATGAAGTGGAGACGAAGCACGAACGATTGGCCACAAGGGAGCCCCAATGACCGACAGAACAAGTGCCCACCGCGAGGAGTACCACTTTGCAAATTGCGTCATTCGCAGCGACACGCGGGAACTGCTGCGCGATGGCGTGGCCCAGAAGATCGAACGACGCTCCTTTGACCTGATCCTGTACCTGGTGAAGCTGGAGGGGCGCGTGGCCAGCAAGGACGAGCTGCTGGAGCATGTGTGGGGCAACCATTTCGTATCGGAGTCCGTGATCGCCCAGAGCATCATGAAAGTGCGCAAGGCGATGGGCATCACCGGCAAGGAGCCCGGGCCCATCAAGACCATCCACCGGGTGGGCTACCGCTTTGCCAGCGAGGTCCGCAAGGCCATCCACGCGCCCGGCGAAGCGGCAGCGCACCGCACCCCGTCACGGGTGCTGTGGCTGCCCACCGAAAGCGCACTGCCCGGCGCTGACCTGTCCTGGGTGCGGTACGGCTTGATGTCGGTGGCCATCCATGTGCTCCAGGGACAGGGTTTGTCCACCGTGCCGGCCAGCGAGGCGATCCGGCTGTTCGATGCCATCGAACCGCCCAACCCGGTCTGGGAGGACCTGTCGGCCGCCCGCAAGGAATCGGGGCTGCCGACGGTGCACACCCGCCTGACCGCGGTCGGCCCGCTGTTTCGGCTCGAATGGCGCATGCAGGTCGGTGACATCCAGTCGGGCAACCTTTGCGAAGGCCCGGCTCCGGCCGAACTGGCGTTGCGCGCCGCGCAGCAGGTGGCGCTGCAGATCCGCCTGCGCGCCAGGCCTCTGCATGCGCCGGGCCAGCACAACGCACCGGGCGAGCGGGTTGCGCGGCTGCTGGAGCTGGCCGTGTCGCTGGACCAGGTGGATGGCCTCCTTCCTCTCATGGCCGGTTGCGCAGAACGGCCCGACTGCCCATGGCCGGTCCGGGCGGAATGGCTGTTGGCGCTGGCGCAGCGCCAGGACGCCAGGACCGAGGCTTTTGCTCAGCAACTCGTCCTGTTTGCGAGGGACGCCCAGGAGCCGGTCCACGAAGGATGGGCCCAGTTGTGCCTGGCGCAGCTCCACCTGCTCCAGCGCCGGTTCGATGCGGCCATCGACCACGCGCTGTCGGGTGTCTCGCTGGTGCACCGGGCGACACCACACGCCCTGCACGCCCCGGCGCTGCTGCTGGCATCGCAGGTGCTGGCCCAGGCCGGCAAGGCCGACGAAGCCCTCGTGTTCTACCGCGAAGCCGACAGCATCGCAGGCCCGGTGCGCAGCACCGCCCTGGTCTGCCGGTTCAAGCTGGTGCAGTGCGAGTTCCATCACCTGGGCATGGCTCAGGCCGGCTCAAGCGATGGTCACGTCGAGGCACTGGAAGCTTCCAGGTTGCTGGGCTTCACGCCCATGGCGGCATGGACGCGCATTTTTTGCGGTTTGCAGGCCTGCGCCCGCGGTGGCATGGAGGCGGGCCGCACCCACTTCGAACTGGCCGTGCAAGCGGCCGACCAGGCCGGTGCACCGCTGGTCCGTCTGCACGCGCGGTTGCAATGGGGCATATTCCTGGCGCGGTGCCACGACCTGACCAGGCTCGACGCATGTGTGGCCAGCCTCGCCCAGGGCGACGAACGCCAGAGTCCACTCGGCATGGCGGTGTGGCGCTGGTTGCGCGCGCGGCAGTTGTACCTGCAGGGCGATGCCAAAGCCGCCCTGGTGCTGGCCGAGCAGGCCATGGCCGAGCTGGTGGACCTGGGCCTCTGGTGGCTTGAGGACAGCTGGTTGTTTGTGGTGCAGGTGGCGCTGGTGGCGAACAACCGGGGAACCGCCCAGGCCATCGTGCAGCGCTTGCAGGCGCGGCACGCGCGCGGCACCCAGCCGCTGCGCCAGTGCACGGCCTTGGCGGCGCAGGGCATGCTGGACTACGCCCAAGGTCAGGCAGACAAGGCGCTGGCGCATTTCGAGCAAACCCGCCGCCTGGGCCGTGACACGGTCATGGCCAACATCCTGCTGCTGGGTCACACCTGGTTGAGCCTGGTCGATGGCCGCAACCCGTCGCTGGGGCATCTGGCGCCCGCCGGCCAATGGGTCGAATGCACGCCGGAGGGTCGCTACCTGCGCTCCATGGTGATCAACAAACCCTACTGGGCCATGGCGCGGCAACAGGAAACCGCGCGGGTGGGCACCGCGACCGAACTGCTGCAGCACGAGGTGACCGATGCGCAGGGGATTCGCGGCGGGGCCTACGCCACCCACCTGCCCATGCCGGTCTGAGGGTTGGGTTGGGCGCGCGGCCCTGGACTACGCGGCGCCTTCCGGTGTGTCGACACCGCGGCCCAGCCGCGCACCCACATGCACCTGCCCGCGTGATTCGGCCAGCTCCACCTGCCGCTGGCGCTCGGCGAGCTGGGCTTTCTCCTGGTCGGTGCGCTGGTCGTGGCAGTGCGGGCAGCTCACGCCCTTGACGTAGTGCGGCGAGGCCTTCTCAGCGGCGCTCAGTGGCCAGCGGCACGAACGGCACAACTCATGGGGACCGGGCTGCAAACCATGACCCACGCTCACCCGCTCGTCAAACACGAAGCAGTCGCCCTGCCAGGTGCTTTGCTCGGGCGGAATCTCTTCGAGGTATTTGAGGATGCCCCCTTCGAGGTGGAAGACCTCGTCGAACCCCCGCATCTTCATGAGCGCGGTGGACTTTTCGCAGCGGATGCCGCCGGTGCAAAACATGGCGACCTTGGGCTTCTTGCCGTCTTGCAAAGCGGGCTGGGCATCGAGCCAGGCGGGCAGTTCGGTGAAGGTCTTGATGTTCGGGTTGACCGCGCCGGCGAAGGTGCCGATGGCCACCTCGTAGTCGTTGCGGGTGTCGATCACCAGCACGTCCGGGTCGGCCAGCAAGGCGTTCCAGTCTTGCGGCTTCACGTACTGGCCCACGGTCTTGTTCGGATCCAGCCCGGGCACACGCAGGGTGACGATTTCTTTTTTGATCCGCACCTTCATGCGGTGAAACGGCGGGTGATCGCTCCAAGACTCCTTGTGCGGCAGGCTGGCCAGACGCGGGTCGGCTCGCAGGTGCGCGAGCACGGCGCGCACACCCGCCTCGGGACCGGCGATGGTGCCGTTGATGCCCTCGCGCGCGATCAGCAGCGTGCCCTTGACACCGTTCGCTTCACAACACGCCAGCAACGGCTCGCGCAGGTCGGCGAAGTCGGGCAGGTCGACAAACTGGTAGAGGGCGGCGGTGAGGAACATGGGGGCGCTGGGCTCGGCAGACATGCCGGCAATTATCCCCCTGCCCCACGCCCTCAGAGCGCTTGCAGCCGGGTCAGGTCAGGCCGCTCAAGCCACTGCGCCCATTCCTCGGCCAGTTGCTCGCTGGCGGCGGTGGCGCCATTCCAGGCCTTCATGCGCCCGGCGAGGTCGGGGCCGTAGCGGGTGAAGTCCTGGCGGTCGGGCAGTTTCGCGTTGGGCAAGGTTTTCACCCACGCTGGATCGGGCGCCAGCACCAGCATGTTGTCCAGCGCCGGGCTGCTGCGATGCCGACTCTTCCAGGCCTTGTCGAGCCAACCCGGCACCACCGCCTGCTGGAAGTGCGGGTACAGCACGATGGGCGCCGTGGCGGGCGGCTGGTAGCGCAGGTGCAGGTGGTAGTCGGTGATGCCGCCGTCCCAGTAGGCGCCGGGTGGCGCACCCGCGATGCTGTGGACCGGACGCAGCACAAACGGGATCGAGCAGCTGGCCTGCAGCGCATCCATGAAGTTCGCCTCCACCAACGGCACCTGGCGGGTGCGGAAATCCTGCGTGGCAAAGGGCAGATCGGCCCCGGTGGAGAACACCACGCGCTCCAGCCAGGCGCCCAGCGCCTTGCGGTGCAAGGCGTTGGCGGCAAACGCCCCCAGATAGCCCAGCGGCGTGCGAACACGACCGTCGCGCCCGAGCAGGTGGCGTCCGCGCGAGGTGACGATGTGAAGGTGGTAGCGCGGGTGCTGAAGCACCTCGGAGATGCGGCCACCGTAGAAGAGCTTGAGGTTGCCGGCGAACTGTTCGCTCACCTGATCGGGCGTGGGCCGCTTCTGCCCGGCGGGCAAGGCGTAGTGCTGGGCGATGTAGTCGCGCTGCAGCCGCTCGAAGGCGGCCACGGGTGCGTCCAGGCAGGCCGTGGCCATGCGCCAGGCCCCGATGGAGGCGCCCACCAGGTGCACCGGCTGCGTGCTTCGGGGCAGCCACTGACCAAACAAAAAACGATCAAGCGGCCCGAGGATCAGTCCCTTGGGGCCACCCGCGGCAGCGGGGATCACGCCCACGTCGTGCGGACGCAGGCCGTGTTGTTCGATGTGCTGCCGGGCGCGCGGGCCGGCGTAGAGGCGAAGGGCTTGCATGGGCTGCGATTGTGTCGCAGCCGACCGCTACGACGTGACCTGGTCGCCCGGGGTTTCTTCGGCTTCCGTGATCTCGG
>JAJNQE010000159.1 GCA_021154985.1 Hydrogenophaga sp. | reverse complement strand
CACCAAGGTCGCGCGCCCTGCCCCGTTGTCCGGCGAGTGTGGCCCAGTCGCTGCCTTCAAGCTGTGGCGACAGCCACAGGCGCGGCCCCGCCACCGCGTTCAAGTCGCTGGCCAACGACTCCAGGCGGGCGCGGCGTTCGGCCTGTGGCCCGGCACGCAGGTCTTGTGCGTCGGCCTCCAGCAGGTCGTAGGCCATGAAGCTCACGGGCGCCTCGGCCAGCACCTTGGCGTTCAGCGTCTTGCGGCCAATGCGCTGCTGCAGCAGCGCAAACGGCGCGGGCTGTCCGGAGCGGTCACTACCGGGCAAGACGCGTTGTGCGCCCTCTTCCCAGACCAGGATCTCCCCGTCGATCACCGTGCCGTCGGGCCAGCGCTGGGCCAGGGCCTGAAGCTCGGGGAAACGATCGCTCATGAGCTCCTCGCCGCGCGACCACACCCACACCTGCCCCGCGCGCTTGACGATCTGGCCGCGGATGCCGTCGAACTTCCACTCGGCCATCCAGTCGCTGGCCGGCCCCAGGCGCGCCTGCATGGACTGCACGATGCCGGTGCTGGCCACCTCCATGTCGAGCAGGTCGTCGCTGGCTTCGCTGCCCAGGGGGCTGGCCAGAAAAAACGGGTAAGGCTGGCTGGGCTCGCGCGCGGCGTGTTCGTCGCCCGGCGCCTCGGCGGGCACCAGCAGCGCGCGGTATTGCGCTGCGGTGGGCAGGCGCTTGCCGTCGGTGAAACCCATCATGCGCGCGGCCACCTGCTTGGCGTCCAACCCAGCATGCTGGGCAATCGCGCGTTGCACGAGCAGCTTGCTCACGCCCACGCGGAAGCCGCCACCCACCAGCTTGACCAGCAAGAAGCGCCCGGTGGCATCGAGCTCGCGCCACCAGCCGCGCAGTGCCGTGGCCACCGCTTCGTCGCCCTGCCCGCGCAGGGGCAGCAGCCGCCGCTCCATCCAGTCGCTCAAGCTGGCCGACAAGCCATCTGCACTTTGCGGCGCGGGCAACACCAGCGCAATCGTCTCGGCCAGATCGCCCACGGCCTGGTAGCTTGCATCGAACAGCCACGCGGGCAGGCCGGAAGCCTCTTCGGCCAGCGCGCGCAGCTGTGCGGTCTTGATCAGCTGGCGCGGTTTGCCGCCCGACAAAAAGTACACCGCCCACGCGGCGTCGGCGTCGTCCACCGCGCCCAGGTAGCGCTGCAGCGCAGCCACCTTCGCGCTCGTCGATGTGGTCGCATCGAGCTCGGCGAACAGGTCGGCAAAGCGCTTCATGGGGCGGGTGTGGCCAAGGTCTCGGCTCGGGTTTCGTGCTCGTCGCCGTACTCGGTGTCGAAGCCTTCGGCCTGCAAGCCTTGCTCTTGCAAATAGCGCACCAGCACCGGGACGCTGCCGTGCGTGACGATCACGCGCTCGGCGCAGCTGGCACCGATGGCGCCCAGCAGCCCGGGCCAGTCGGCGTGGTCGCTGAGCACGAAGCCCCGGTCGTGCCCACCGCGCCTTCGCTGGCCGCGCACCTGCATCCAGCCGCTGGCGAACGCGTCGGAGAAATCGCCAAAGCGTTTGATCCACGGTGTGCCCAACGCGCTGCCCGGACACAGCACCAGCGCGCGCTGCAGGCTGGCCTTGTCGGTCACGTCGCTCACCATCTGCGTCTCGGGCAAGGCCACGCCCGCCGCGCGGTAAGCACGGTTGAGCGGCTCCACCGCGCCGTGGCAGACGATGGGGCCGATGGACGCATCAACCCCGCCCAGGATGCGCTGCGCCTTGCCCAGGCTGTAGCACACGAGCACGCTGGCGCGCCCGGCCGCGGCGTTGTCGGACCACCATTGGTTGATCTGGCCGAACAACTCGGCGTCCGCTCGCCAGCGGTAGATGGGCAAGCCGAAGGTGGACTCGGTGATGAAGGTGTCGCAGCGCACCGGCTCGAAGGGTGCGCAGGTGCGGTCGGGTGTGGCGCCGGCTGGGGTGGTGCGGTAGTCGCCGCTGGCCACCCACACCCGCCCGGCGTGCTCCACCCGCACCTGGGCCGAGCCCAGCACATGCCCAGCCGGGTGCAGCGAGATGCACACGCCGTTGTGCTCCACCGCTTCGCCGTAGGCCAGGCCCTGCAGCGTGATGCCCTGCCCCAGGCGCGAACGCAACAGGCCCTCGGACACCGCCGTGGCCAGGTAGTGCGCATGACCTGGACGTGCATGGTCGGCGTGCGCGTGGGTGATCACCGCACGCTCCACCTTGCGCCAGGGGTCGATGTAGAAATCGCCCGGCGGACAGTACAGGCCTTGCGGGCGCTGGACGATCAGGTCGTCTTGCATGGCCAGATCAATAGCGATGACCGGTGACAAAAAGTGTGGCGCGCATGATGCCGAACGCAATCCGGTCCAACACCCGCTGCGTCCAGTGCCGGCTGCTCAGTGCCTGCACATCGACCATGTCGCCCGCGTTTTGCACCAGAGCGTCGAGGTGGCTGCGCAGCAGGCTGGCAAAGCGCCGGTCGGTGGTCATCACGTTGGCCTCGCGCGCGAGCAGCAGCGACAGCGGATCGAGGTTGGTGGAACCCACGGTGGACCAGCGCTCGTCCACCACCGCCACCTTGGCGTGCAGCGCGCTGGGCGCGTATTCGTGGATCTCGATGCCCGCATTGACCAGGCGCTGGTACACCGGACGCGCAGCGCGGTACTGGAAGAAATTCTCGTACTTGCCTTGCGACAGCAAACGCACCCGCACGCCGCGCGCGGCGGCCAGAATGAGCGCGCGTCGCAGCTTGCGACCGGGAATGAAGTACGCGTTGGCGATCACGATCTCGCGCCTTGCCGCGCCGATAGCCTTGAGGTAGGCGCGTTCGATGTCGTGGCGGTGGCTCACGTTGTCGCGCAGCAGCAGCGTGGCGCGGGCACTGTCCACGCCCAGCGGCGCGGCGCTGCTGTCGCCCAGCACGCTGTCACCGCTGGCACCCTGGAGGGTGGAGGCCGCGTCCAGCTTTTGCAACAAGCGCGAAAAATCGCCCACCGGCCGCGATTCTTTCAGGGCTTCCCACGCCGCCTTGAACTCGCGCCGGCGCGCCTGGCGCGCGGCCTGCAGGCGCCACCAGAGTTGTTCCATGGTGTCGGTCATGTCGTTGACCAGCGGGCCGGCCACACGCAGCGAAAAGTCCAGCCGCGGTGCGTCCAGCTTGCCCAGGGCCACATCGTCCTGGTCATCGATGATGTTGATGCCGCCGCAAAAACCCACCGTGCCGTCGACCACGCACAGCTTGCGGTGCAGGCGCCGCCAGCGGCTGGGCAGCAGCAGGCCGAAGCGGCCCAGCGGGGCATAGATGTGCCAATGCACGCCGGCCGCGTCGAAGCGGTCGCGCCACGCCTGCGGGATCGAGGGCGTGCCCACGCCGTCGATCACCAGCCGCACCACCACACCGCGTTGCGCCGCGCGCTCCAGCGCCTCGGCCACGCTGAGCGCGGAGCCGGCGAATTCAAAAATGTAGGTTTCCAGGTGCACAACGCGGCGCGCGGCGTCCATGGCGTCCACCAGGGCCGGGAAAAACTCGGCCCCACCCTGCAGCAGCAACAGCTGGTGCCCACCCCGCAAAACACCGTGTGCGGCCCGCGAGCGGCGCGAAGTCAGGGTTTTGGCTTTCACAGCTCCAGCTCGGCGATCAGCGGCAGGTGGTCCGACATGCGCGCCCACGCGCGACCATGCGGCACTTGCGCCGACACGGGTCGCAGCCCGCGCACAAAGATGCGGTCCAGGTGCAGCAGCGGCAGCCGCGAGGGATAGGTCGGCAGGCGGATGCCTTCAAACGTGCGCAGGCCCAGGTCGGCCATGGGTTTGAGCAGTTGCGCGCCCCAGTCGTTGAAGTCACCGGCCACGATCAACGGCGCGGTCTCGGGCACACCGGTGGCGATGTACTCGCCCAGGCGCTGCACCTGGCGCGAGCGGCTGGCATGAATCAAGCCCAGGTGCACCACGACCACATGCACCTCGATACCGTCGATCAACAACTGCACATGCAGCAAGCCACGTTGCTCGAACCGGTGGTCGGACACATCGGAATGCTGGCTGCCAATCACAGGCCAGCGCGACAACAAGGCGTTGCCGTGTTCGCCGTGGCGCGTGGTGGCATTGGTGCGGTAAACCGCCTCGTAACCGTCGGGGGTGAGGTAGCTGGCCTGGTCGAGATCGGGCCAGCGGGTGAAGTGTTTTTCGAGCTTGCGGTTGTGCTGCCGCACCTCCTGCAAGCAGACGATGTCGGCATCAAATTGCTCGACCGCGTGCGCCAGGTTGTGAATCTCCAACCGCCTCCCGGGACCCAGGCCCTGCACGCCTTTGTGGATGTTGTAGGTGGCGACACGAAGAATGCTCATGGCGCAAATCATGCCACCAACACCCCGCGCCACACGCGCAGATCAGTTCGGGCCTGCGGTCATTCGGGGCAACCACGAAATCGCCTCGGCGTTCGACGGCGAGAAGCAGCGTTCAGCCGCTTGCGCCCAGGGCAGCCACACCTGGTCGCGGTGCTCGCGCGGGCTGAGCACGACCGGCACGGCCCGCGGAATGCACAGTCCAAAGAGGTGTTCGGTGTTGTGTGTGACGCCCGGGGCATAGCGGTGGCGCCACTGCGGGTAGATCTCGTAGACGTTTTCCAGTGCCCAGTCGGTCAACGTGTGACCGGGTGCCCGCACATCGAGCCCGGTTTCCTCGGCCACCTCGCGCGCGGCGGTCTGCGCGTAGGACTCATGCAGCGCGTCCTTCGAGCCGGTCACCGATTGCCAGAAGCCAGGTGCATCGGCTCGCTCGATGAGCAACACTTCAAGCGCCGGTGTGTGGATCACCACCAGCACCGACTGCGGAATTTTCGGCGCCATCAACGCGCCGGTCAGAGCAGGCGGGAGGCGGTCCCACCGACCGAGCGGGCGCGCTGCAGCAGCCTCCAGCCCGACCACAACCGCAGCGCCAGACCCGCCAGGCGGCGCGGGCGCCACACGGCCACCGCGAGCACACCGCCCGCTACCGCCAACGGGTTGGCGCGCAGCCAGATCCAGGCGTCCTGCAGCCGGTCGGCCCACGCCAGCGCAGGCTGCACCGCCTGCAGCTGGTGGACCACATGGCCACGCAAGTGCCCGGACCGCAGCACCAGCTGTTGGCGCCGTCGCGCCAGCTGCTCGGCCCGCGCAAGCTCCGGGGCGCTCATGAGCGCAGCTCCTCGCGGTCTTGCTTGAGCTCTTCCACCGTGGCTGAAAACAACCGGGTGCCGCTGCGCACGCGCTCACGCGCCAGCCAGACGGCCACGACGCCCAGACCGATGAACAAACCGGCAAACACCGCCAGGGGCAGCAGGCGGTGGGTGTCCCACAAGGCCACGGTGATCAGCATGGCCAGAAAACCCAGCCCCAGGCTGAGAAAGGCCACGGCCACCGCGCCATAAACCAACAGGCCACCGACGCGCAGCACCTCTTCTTGCGCTTCCACGCTGAGCAGCTCCAGCCGCAGCTGGAGCAACTCGAGCACGGTGCCGGTCAGTCCCTTGAGCGAGGCCGACAGGCGGGTCGGGGGCACAGGCACGCCGTGCCCGCTCAACGCCGGCTGATCAGCAGGCCGATCACCAGGCCGATGCCGGCGGCGGTGCCCACCGCGCGCCAGGGGTGCTCATGCACGTAGTCGTCGGTGGCACGGGCCATCTCGCGGGTCTTCTCCTTGAT
>JAJNQE010000111.1 GCA_021154985.1 Hydrogenophaga sp. | reverse complement strand
GAAATAGACAGCGAGCGGGCCGGACGTCAAGTCGAGGGCTATTCCGGCTTTTGGCGCCACGGCGGGGTCTGAATGCGATGATGAATCGATGCTGACCACCGTGCAGACCTCTCCCCCCGCCACCAGCGATGCCGTGGCGGACCTCCCGCTGGACTGGCCCGGCCTGTGGCAGCAGATGCTGCGCGCTCGCGACGGCACGCGTTCGACGCAGCTGGGCCACAGCGCCCAGCGAGGCTGGCATGTGGGTGGTGAGCCCAGCGCGCGCGCCTCGGCCCTGTTCGATCTCTACAAGCCGCTGCTCGATGCCCGCGAGCGCCAGCGTGCCGCCAGCGACCAGCCGCCTTTTGTGGTGGCCCAGCTCGGCCAGAGCCTGGACGGTTTTGTCGCCACGCTCACCGGCGACTCTTACTACGTCAACGGCGCCCATTGCCTGCTGCACCTGCACCGCCTGCGCGCGCTGTGCGACGCCGTGCTGGTGGGTGCCGGCACCGTGGCCACCGACAACCCGCAGCTGACCACCCGGCGTGTGCCCGGTCCGCAGCCGGTGCGCGTGGTGATGGACCCCGCCGCGCGGCTGGACGGACTCTCGCGCGTGTTTCGCGACGGCCAGGCGCCCACGCTGTGGGTGTGCGACAGCCGCCACGCCCCGCAGGCGCGTGCGCGCTTGGGGCCAGTTCCCGTGCACGCCGAGGTGTTGCCAGTCGACGGCCTGATCGCAAACGATGGAGCAGCTGGCTACCACCCGCAGCGCGCTGTGGCCGCACTGGCCGCGCGCGGCCTGCGTCTGCTGTTCGTCGAAGGGGGTGGCATCACCGTGTCGCGCTTCTTCACCGCCGGTGCGCTGCATCGCCTGCACCTCGTGGTGGCGCCGGTGCTCATCGGCCAGGGGCGACGGGGCCTGCAGGCACCCGCCCACGCCGTGATGGCCGATTGCCCACGCCCCAGGGCGAGCACGCTGGCGCTCGGCCCCGACATGCTCTGGGATCTGGAGCTGCGCTCCTAGGGAAGCGCCAGCAGGTCGAGGTGGCCGACCCGCAGCTGGCTGCGCGCGGCCAGGGCAAGCCGGCGCTGGCGCCAGACCTGCAGCGCCGGGGTCGACCCAGTGGACTGTTCGCTGGCCGCTGCCGCCATGCCGTCGATCAAGGCGCATTGCATCGCTTGGGCCTGCGGGCTGGCACCGCCGTCCACCCACCAGTCGCTGGTGGCGGTGAACACGCGGTAGCCTGCCGATTCGAGCGCCTGCCGCAGCACCGCCACGGCCCGCCAGCCCAATGCCGGACCCAGTCCCTTGTCGCGCTGCTGGTGGTCGGCAAACAGCCGGCCCACGGTGGCGTCCACCGGGTCTTCGGGTGTCCACTCATGGCGACCATCCACGTTCAGGCTCATGAGCAAGGCCACGCGCGACGCGGCGCAGGCGGCCGCCAGCCGGTGCAGCCAGGCGGTGCCCACGAGGTCGAGCAGGGCCGACGCGGTGACGAGATCGGCCGCGTGCCACGGCAGGGATTCGAGCCCCTGCATCAGGTCTATCTGCTGGCGCACCACGCTGCTCTCGAACCCGGGGCCTGAGAACGACAACGGCTGGTGCAGGCCAGCGTCAGGCCCGACCTCGCTCACCTTGGCCAGCCGCTCGGGCCAGCAACGCAGCAGATCGGCATCGTGGTCCACCACCAGCCACTGTTGTGCGCCCCGCAGCCGGGGTGCGAGCCAGCGCAGGTTGGCACCGGTGCCGCAGGCCAGGTCGATCACGCGCAGGGGATGGGTGGCGCCCTTTCGCAGCGAGGCCAGCCGATCGACCAGCTGCAGCTCGACCGCGGCCCCGTCGCGCGCCTGCGCATCGAACGGCTCGCGCATCTGCAGCCAGTCGGCGCTGAACGTGGCGCCGCTCATGCCACGCCTTCCAGCACGGCGGCAAATCGCCGGGCCTGCTGCGGCCAGGTGGGCAAGCGCCGTGCGGCTGCGCGGGCACCCGCCGCCAGGTGCTCGCGCAGTGCGGGGTCTGACAACACGCGCGCCAGCGCAGCCTGCAAAGGCGCCACCTCGCCAGCGGGCACCTGCAGGCCGGCATCGGGCGGCAGCGTCTGCGCGAGTGCGCCGGCATCGCTGGCCACGACCGGTAAGCCGTGAGCGATGGCTTCGGTGACCACCATGCCGAAACCTTCGTGGAGCGAGGGCAGCACCAGCACGTCGGCGGCTGCGTAGTGCGCATGCAGCGCCTGGGCGTCCACCTCGCCATGCCACTGCACGCGCTCGCCCAGCGGTGCGGCCAGCATTTTCAAAGTGGCGGCGGTGTCCGGGTCGCGGGTGCCGCTGCCCACGTTGTGAAGCGTCCAGTCGAGGTGGGTCAGCCCGGTGAGCGCCTGCAGCAGCAGCGCGTGACCCTTGCGCGGGGTGAGCGTGGCCACGCAGAGCAGGCGCAGCGGGCCGTCTTGCGGGGCAGGCGGTGACGCCATGGCCACCGGGTCGGTGCCGGGCTCGACCACGGCGATCTTCGGTGAAGGCACGCCCATTGCCGCCACGTCCAGCGCGGTGCTCTCGCTGGTCACCACCACCCGGCGGGTGTGGTGCAGCGCCCGGGTTTCAAGTTCCCGGAGTTGTTGGCGTGTGGTCTCGGTCAGACCGGTTTCCAGGTGCAGCGGATGGTGCACCAGCGCCACCCAGCGCAGGCGCCGGGCGTGCCGCGCCGCGAGCCCATCGAGCGCGCCAAAGGCCAGGCCATCGACCACCACCAGCGTGCCGTCGGCCAGCGAGGCCACGCTCGCTTCGGCGGCGGCGAGCGCCGCGGCGTCGGGGTGCGGCCAGGGGCCGCTGAGCGATAACACGTCGACCCGCCAGCCGGCTTCGCGCATGGCCTGGACCAGCCGGCGGTCGTAGGTGTAGCCGCCGGTGGGCGTGTTCCAGTCGCCCGGGATCAGGAAGCAGCAGGCGCTCACGCGGGGGCGCGCACCGGCACGGCACCCTCGTACGAAGCCCAAGCCACGTGCGATTCGTTCAGCGTCACGCGGATGTGCTGCACGCCGGCCGAGCTTGTGGAGGGCAAGGCGTTGGCGCCCAGTGCGCCGGCGGCCAGCCTTGCGGCCACGCGATCGAAGATCAGGCGGGCCAGAAATTCGGTGGTGGTGTTGCGGCCCTTGAACTGGGGTTCCTCGTCGAGGTTGCGAAAGTTGAGCGCGGCGAGTTCTTCGCGCAGCACCTGCGTGGCCAAGCCGATGTCGACCACGATGCCGTCGGCATCCAACGTCTCGCGCCTCAGTTCCAGGTCGACCACGTAGGTGGCGCCGTGCATGCGCTGCGCCGGGCCGAACACGGCCCCCTGGAAGCTGTGGGCGATCATGAAATGGTCTCTGACGTTGACGGCGTACATGGTGGGGTTCTCTTGGTTTCAGATGGGGTAATCGATGCGGTGGCACAGCGCGTCAGAGGCCACTGAAGAGAGGCGCTCCAGTACGCGCGGCAACTCATGAAACGGGGCGCTGTGGGTGATGAGGCGGTCCAGCGCCGGGTCGGTGAGCAAGGAGAGCGCAAGCTCCAGGCGCTGGCGGTGGGTCCACCGGCTGCGCTGGGGTGTGGCCACGTGACCGACCTGCGAACTTTTGAGCGTGAGGCGCTGCGAGTGAAAGGCCTCGCCCAGCGGCACGCTCACCGCGCGCGTGCCGTACCAGCTGAGTTCGAGCACGGTGGCTTCGAAGGCGGCGAGCTGGAGCGCGGTGGCCAGGCCCGCAGCTTGTCCGCTGGTGTGCACCACCAGGTCGGCGCCGGGGCGCGCATCGGGTGGCAGGGCAAAGCCGGCGCCGAGCGCTCGGGCCACGTCTGCGCGGCCGGCTTCGGTGTCGACCACCTGCACCTCGCAGCCCGGCAGCCGCGCCGCCAGCCAGGCCACGAGCAGGCCCAGGGTGCCGCCACCCACCACCGAGATCCGGTCGCCGATGCATGGCGCAGCGTCCCACAGCGCGTTGATCGCGGTCTCCAGGTTGGCGGCCAAGACCGCGCGCGCGGCCGGCACGCCCGAGGGCAGTGGCACCACCGCCTGCGCGGGCACCTGGTACACGGTCTGGTGCGGGTACAGGCAGAACACCGCCTTGCCCAGCAGATCGGCAGGCCCCGCCTCCACCACACCCACGTTCACATAGCCGTATTTCACCGGACCGGGGAACTCACCCGCCTGAAACGGTGCGCGCATGCGCTGCGCCTCGCTGGCGGGCACCTCGCCCCGAAACACCAGGCCCTCGGTGCCCCGGCTCACGCCGGTGTGCAAGGTGCGCACGCGGACCTCGCCACTGGCCATCGGCGGCAATGCTTCGCTGCGGATCTCGGCCCGGCCGGGCGCCACGGTCCAGCAGGCCTGGCTGGCGGTGGTCGATGGGGTGGAAGGCGATGCCATGAACGAAAAGGGATATGTCGTGTCTCAGGTGAGGTGCGTGCCATGATTACCGCGACCCGCTCGGCCATCTTATGTTGCAGACGATGAAATCCGCAGGCAGTTCCAGCTTTACGCCCCAGCCCCGTCAGGACATCGCAGACCGCCAAGGTCTGGCGGGAGACGCCGCGCGCGATCTGACTGCGGTGGCGGCCTTGTTGCTGCTCGTCGCTGTGTCGCTGGCTGGCGCCGCGGGCCTGGGACTGGACTACACCGCCAAGGCCTTGCTGGTGTTCGCCGCCGCCGCCTGGCTGGTCTGGCGCGGCCTGGGTGCCCACCCCCATGCGCGCTTCGGCCCCGCGAACCGGGTAACGCTGGTGCGCCTGGGCGCCATGACCCTGATGGCCGCGCTGGTGGGCGAAGCCCTGCCCCGCGCGCCGCTGGATGCCATGCCCGCGGCCGCTTGGTGGCTGGTGATCGCGGCCACGCTCACGGCCTTGCTCGACGCGGTGGACGGCGCGCTGGCCCGGCGCAGCGGCCTGGCCAGTGCCTTCGGCGCCCGCTTCGACATGGAGACCGACGCCGCGTTCACCCTGGTGCTGTGTGCGCTGGTGGTGCAGGCCGGGCAAGCCGGCCCCTGGATTCTGGCCAGCGGACTCATGCGATACGCCTTCGTGGCCGCGGCCTTCGCCTGGCCCTGGTTGAACGGGCCACTGGCGCCCAGCAAGCGCCGCCAGACCGTGTGTGTGGTGCAGATCACCACACTCATCGTCTGCCTCGGCCCCATTGTTCCGCCGCTGCTGGCCAGCACCCTGGCCGCCATCAGCCTGGCCATGTTGACCCTGTCGTTTGCGATCGACGTGCGAAGCCTGGCGCGGCAGCGCCCCACCCCACCGGAGACCTGAGCCATGCGAGCCCACCCCCTGAAATCCGCCATCGTCTGGGCAGCACTGGCGGCCAGTTCCCCGCTGCTGACGAGCACGGCCCACGCCCAGGCCGCGCGCTACGAACTCGACCCCGACCACACCACGGTGGCGTTTCTGGTCGACCACATCGGCTACGCCAAGGTGCTGGGCATGTTCCGCTCGGCGCGCGGCAGCTACCGCTTTGACGAAGCCACGGCCACCCTTTCCGAGGTGCGCATCGAGGTGGAAACCGCGAGCGTGTTCAGCAACCAGCGCAAGCGCGACGACCACCTCAAGGGCCCGGACTTTCTGAACAGCGGCGAGTTTCCTAAGATGGTCTTCACCGCCACCGGCGCCAAAAAGACCGGCGACAAGACCTTCGACATCAGCGGCCAGCTCGAACTGCTGGGCAAAAGCCAGCCGCTCACCCTGCAGGCCACCTGGAACAAGAGCGCCGAGTCGCCGCTGGGGGGGCCTTTGAGCAAACCGTATGTGATGGGTGTGTCCGCGCGCGGCAGTTTCAAACGCAGCGCCTATGGCATGACCTACGCCGTGGCCAACGGCTGGGTGGGTGACGAGGTGCCGCTGATCATCGAATTCGAGGCCATTCGCAAGTGAGGTCGACGGCGGAACGCGCGGCGCCGACCTCGGCGCCGGGGTGGTTGCTGCGGTTTGTTCTGGCCTTTGGCCTGCTCAACACGCTGCTGACGTTTGAGAACCGATGGCCCGGGTTTGGCGTGGCCTACTCGCCGCGCCTGTCGTTCGAACTGTGCCTGGCCATGGTGGGGCTGATGGGGTGGGTGGCGTGGCGGGGCCGCCTGTCATCGCGCGCCGCCGGCGTCTGGACGGCAGGCTTTCTGGCCCTGGTGCTGGTGCGCTATGCCAACGTCACCGCGCCCGCCGTGCTCGGTCGTCCGGTCAATGTGTACTGGGACGGGCGCCATGCCGGTGAATTGTTGAAGGTGACCGTGCAGTCCCTGCCGGGTTGGCAAGTGGCTGCGGCCGTCACCGCGCTGGTGGTCGGCGCCCTGCTGCTCACGCTGCTCATCCGCTGGGCCGTCACCACACTGGCGCTGTGCCTGACCCGGTCATCACCGCGCCCCTGGCTGCTGGCCGGGGCCGGCGTCTGCACGCTGAGCTTTGCCGCCTACGTGCCCGACGAGCGCGACACCCGCTGGTTTTTCGCGCTGCCCATCACGCCCACGCTGGTGGAGCAAGGCCGGTTGCTCGCCCGCGTGTGGCTGCCCGGCGAGGCTGCCCAGGTGCTCGGGCCCAGCCCGTCTTTTGGCGGAGATCTCTCCGGCCTCGCGGGCCACCGCGGCCCGGCCGACGTGTTGCTGGTGTTTGCCGAGTCTTACGGCGCCATCACCTTCGACAACCCGGCACAGGCCGCCGCGCTCGCCGCCCCGCGCGCCGAGCTGGCCGAAGCGATCCGGGCCAGTGGCCGCCTGGTGGTGTCTTCCCGCGTGATCGCGCCCACGTTTGGCGGCTCGTCGTGGTTGTCCCACGCCGCGCTGCTCGCCGGCGTGGACACGCGCGACCCGGCCGACCACGACCTGCTGCTGGCCAGCCAGCGGCCCACGCTGGTGAGCCACTTCAAACGCCATGGCTACCGAACAGTGGGCTGGATGCCCGGTCTCAAAAAACCCTGGCCCGAAGGCGCGTTCTACGGCTTTGACCGCCTGGCCGACGACGCCGGGGTGGGCTACCAGGGCAAGGACGTGGGCTACTGGCGCATTCCCGACCAGGCCGCCATGGCGCTGCTGCAGGCGCAGGAGCTGGATGGCCACCCGGACCGCCAGCCGCGCTTTGCCGTGTTTGCCACCACCAGCACCCACGCGCCGTTCCATCCGCTCGCGCCATTCGTGAGCGACTGGGCTTCGCTGACCCGTGCCGACGCGTACGCGGCCACGCCAGTGGCCGCTGCGGGGTCGTTGATCCAGCCCCTGCCGCTGTATCTGGACAGCATGCGCTACCAGCACGCGTGGATGGCCGACCACCTGCGGCGCCAGGTGGCCCGCCCGTTGGTGATGATCGTGGTGGGCGACCACCAGCCACCGGCGCTGGTGAGCGGCCGGGGCGCCGCGTGGGATGTGCCCGTGCATGTGATCAGCGACGACCCGGCGCTGCTGCAGCGCCTGCTGGGCAGCGGTTTTGTACCGGGCCTCACGCCACCGCCCGGCGCGCTGGGCAACATGCCGGCCCTCACCTCGGTGCTGCTGAACGCGTTCGACGCGCCGGGTGCGCACGACATCGTGGGCGAGGAACATGTGGTGGGCCCGCCCGATCCGGCCGCCTCGCCCCTTCGGGCGACACCCGGTTCCTGAGTTCGTTTCCGTGTCAGCGCGCCAGCCAGGCGTGCACGTCGCCCGAAGGTCCATCGGGCGGCATGGCACGCAACCAGTCGCGCACAGCATCGGCCGGTTCGCCCTCGGGCTGCAACAAGCTCAGCCGCTCGCCCAACGACACGGCGTACCGGTAGCGCCCTGCTCCGGCCAGCGTTTCCAGCCGGTCAATACAGCCCAGCGCCACGTCGCGCACAGCGGGCAGAAACTCGAACGACACGGCAGCCACCGGCTGGCTCAGACCCATGAGCACCTCCAGCTCAAAGCCTTCCACGTCGATCTTGATGAAGTCGGGCGCGCCGTGCGCGGTGATCAGGGCGTCCAGCGTGCTCAAGTCCACCAGCGGCCCCGCTTGCCACTGCACGCCGCGAAACGACGGCGCGGCGCCAGCGCGCTGCACAAAGTCGGTCGAGAGCGTGGCCACGCTGGGCGTTCGGGGGCTGGCCATCAAACGCGCCTGACCCGGCTCGCGGCCCATCGCCTGCGGCAACAAGGTCACCTGCGAATCCGCGCCAAACCGGCGCTGCAGCAAGCGGAAAAAGTCCGCCTGCGGCTCCAGCGCCACCACCCGCGCCCCCAGCTGGCGGAACGCCGCCACCCGGTTACCGGCATGCGCCCCCACGTCAAACGCCAGCCCACCGGCGGGCACGAAGCGGCGGTAAAAGCGCCGAAGCTGCATGCCGCGCCAGGGAATGGCCCGGTAGACCAGCAACGAACGCAGCAGGCCGAGACGGCGGTCAAAATGCTCGCCCATGCGGCGACCGCCTACCTCAGTCCCACTCGATCGTGGCCGGCGGTTTGGAGCTCACGTCGTAGGTCACGCGGTTGATGCCGCGAACCTCATTGATGATGCGGCTGCTGACCTTCTTGAGCAGCGCGTAGGGCAGTTCGGCCCAGTCGGCGGTCATGAAGTCGCTGGTCTGCACCGCGCGCAGCGCCACCACGTAGTCGTAGGTGCGGCCATCGCCCATCACGCCCACGCTCTTGACCGGCAGGAAGACGGTGAACGCCTGGCTGGTGAGGTCATACCAGCTCTTGCCGCTGTTGTGGTCGATGGTGGAGCGCAGTTCTTCGATGAAGATCGCGTCGGCCCGGCGCAGCAAATCCGCGTACTCCTTTTTCACTTCGCCCAGAATCCGAACGCCAAGACCCGGGCCCGGGAAGGGGTGGCGATAGACCATGTCGTGCGGCAGACCCAGGGCCACGCCGAGTTCACGCACCTCGTCCTTGAACAGATCGCGCAGCGGTTCCAGCAATTTCAGGCCGAGCTGCTCGGGCAGACCACCCACGTTGTGGTGGCTCTTGATGGTCACAGCCTTCTTGCTCTTGGCGCCACCGGATTCGATCACGTCCGGGTAAATAGTGCCTTGTGCCAACCACTTGGCGCCTTTTGTTGATGCACCACTTGAGATCAGTTTGGCGGCTTCGGCCTTGAAGACCTCGACGAATTCGCGCCCAATGATCTTCCGTTTGGCCTCTGGATCGCTCACGCCGGCGAGGTGGCCGAGGAACTGGTCGGCCGCGTCCACCCGGATCACTTTGGCGTGCAGCTTGCCGACAAACATGTCCATGACCATGTCGCCTTCGTTCAGGCGCAGCAGGCCGTGGTCGACAAACACGCAGGTGAGCTGATCGCCGATCGCGCGGTGGATCAGCGCAGCGGCCACCGACGAGTCGACCCCGCCGGACAGGCCGAGGATCACCTCTTCGTCACCCACCTGTTCGCGGATCTTCTGCACCGCTTCTTCGATGTGGTCGCGCATCACCCAGTCGGCCCGGGTGGCGCAGATGTCGAGCACGAAGCGCTCCAGCATGGCCCTGCCCTGCACCGTGTGCGTCACTTCGGGGTGGAACTGCACCGCATAAAAATGGCGCGCCTCGTCGGCCATGCCGGCAATCGGGCAGCTCTCGGTGCTGGCCATGAGCTTGAAGCCCGGGGGCAGCTCGGTGACCTTGTCGCCGTGGCTCATCCACACCTTGAGCATGCCGTAGCCCTGCTCGGTGCGGAAATCCTCGATGCCGTCGAGCAATTTCGTGTGGCCGCGTGCGCGCACCTCGGCGTAACCAAACTCACGCGAGTTCGAGCCTTCGACCTTGCCGCCCAGTTGCTGCGCCATGGTCTGCATGCCGTAGCAGATGCCCAGCACCGGAATGCCCAGTTCG
>JAJNQE010000110.1 GCA_021154985.1 Hydrogenophaga sp. | reverse complement strand
CCCGCGACCGCTTTTCAGCGGTCGCGCAGTTTCAGGGCCGCCACCAGCGCCAGGGCACAGATGGCGGCCAGCATCAGGAAGGTTTCGTCAAACGCCGCCATGCGCGACGGGCTGGCGGGGCCTGTGTCCAGCAGCGCACCGTGCGCCGCCACCCGCCATTCGAGCACGATGCCGCACAGGCTCACCCCGGCTGCGCCGCCCAGCATGCGCAGGAAGTTGATGACGCTGGAGCCTTGCGGAATGTGGCTGTGGCCCAGTCCGCGCATGGCGCCGATGTTGAGCGAGGGCAGGATGAATCCCAGGCCGATGCGCCCGAGGATGGCCCAGGTGATCAGCAGCGGAATGATCTGCGCCGGGCGCCCCAGGTCGATGGTGACCATGAGCGCGAACGACGCCGCCAGCAGCACCAGGCCGATGCTCACCAGCCGGTGCGTGGGCTGCCGGTCGGCCAGCCGACCCACCACCGCGATGCTCACCGCCAACACCAGACCGGCCGGCAGGAGGATGGTGCCCACATACGACGCCGAGAGGCCCAGCCCCATCTGCATGTAGACCGGCAGCAGGTAGGTGGAGCCGAACAAGGCGATGCCGTAGATGAAGGCCACGATGCTGCCCATGGCGAAGCGGCGGTCCTTGAAGAGCGAAAGGTTCATCAGCGGGTCTACGCCCTGGTCGGGGTGGTGTTCGCGTTTTTTGAGCGTGCGCCGCTGCAGCGCCACAAAGGCCACCAGCATCAGTGCGGCGCCGCCCAGCAGCAAGCTGGCGCTCAGCGCCGTGCCGCCTTGCAATTCCACCAGACCATTGAGCAGGCACAGCGTGCCCACCGCGGCCAGCAAGAGACCGCGCCAGTCCAGGTGTGCACCTTGCCGGTTGGCCGCAACACCGCCCGGGGAGGTCGTGGGCACATAGCGCCGCGCCAGCCAGAGCGAGGCCAGGCAGAACGGCACCACCATGAAGAAGATGGATCGCCAGCCAAAGCCGTCCACCAGCAGGCCGCCGATGCTCGGGCCCAGCGCGGGCGCCAGCACCACGCCCATGCCGAAGACACCGCTGGCGCGCCCTTGTTCGTGCGGCTCGAAGGCGCGCAGGATGATGATGGCCGGTATGGGTTGCACCACACCGGCCGCCAGGCCCTCGGCCACGCGCGCGGCCAGCACCAGCGGGAACGAGTTGGCAAAACCCCCGGCCACACCGCCCACCAGCAGCAACCACATGCAGCCCACGTAGGTGCCGCGGTAGCCGTACCGAGCCAGCAGCCAGGGCGTGGTGAGCATGGAGACCGTCATGGCGGCCATGAAGCCCGAGGTGGCCCACTGGGCGCGCTCCTGGCCCAGCGTGAAATGCTGGCTCATGTCGGGAATCGCCACGTTGATGATGGTCGACGACATGATGGCCGCCATGGTGCCCACCATCACCGAGAGCAACAGCAACCAGCGGTAGCGTTCGCCGTAGCGCGCACGCAGCGCGGGCAGGGTGTGGTCGAGGGGCTCAGCCACGCGGCACCGTCGCCTCCGCGCAGCGCGCGCAGACACACGCCTGACCGGCGGATGCGGCCGGCACGCGCTGCAGCAGCTCGGGGCTGAAGGTGGCGCCCACGCACCAGCAAGGCCCTTGTTTCTCGCCGGTCTCGCGCTCGATTTCCATGGCGCAGCGGTTGGGTTCGCCGCACAGCGGGCAGCGCGTGGGGTCGATCTCGGGGGCGGTGGGCGTCATGGGGTTGGGGGTACTGGCGCGCCAGAGTGGCGGGGTGTGAAGGCTATGGTAGTTTCAAACATTCCATCTTCACCATGGACACCCGGCCCGAGCTCGATCGCCGGGTGCACCCACTGTTTCACGCCCATGCACGCGCTTCTCCGCCGCTCCGCCATCCTCATGGCGCTGTTCCTGCCCGCCTGGGCCGCGCTGGCCGCCGGCCCCACGCCCAGCGGCGCCGCCCACACCGTGCCCGACACCATGGCCCAGCGCATGCTGGCCTGCACCGCGTGCCACGGCGAGCAGGGGCGGGCCACCAATTCGGGGTACTTCCCGCGCATCGCCGGCAAACCCGCCGGCTATCTCTACAACCAGTTGGTGCATTTCCGCGCCGGGCGCCGCAACAACGTGGGCATGACCTCGCTGCTGGATTCGCTGAGCGACGACTACCTGCGCGAGATCGCCACGCACTTCGCCAGTCTCGACCTGCCTTACCCCGCGCCGCAGCGCAGCGACGCACCGGCCGCCGTGTTGCAGCGGGGTGAAACCCTGGCGCTGCGCGGCGACAAGGCGCGCGACGTGCCCGCCTGCGTGGCCTGCCACGGCCAGGCGCTCACCGGTGTCAACCCGGCGATCCCGGGCCTGCTCGGTTTGCCGCGCGACTACCTCATTGGCCAGCTCGGCGCCTGGCAGACCGGTCTGCGCCGCGCCAGCGCACCCGACTGCATGGGCCACGTGGCCCAGCGCCTGAGCGGCGGCGACGTGAGCGCGGTGGCCAGCTGGCTGGCCAGCCAGCCGCTGCCGGCCAACACCCACCCCGCGCCCGTCACGGCCCAGCCGCTGCCCTTGCGCTGCGGCAGCGAGGGTTGAACATGGCACGCCACATCACACCCGGGCGGGTGGTCTTCGGGGGTTTGCTGCTTGGCCTGGGCGCGCTGGTGCTGGCCGTGTGGCTGGAGCTGCGCGGCACGCCGCTGGACGCCGACGCTGCACCCTTGACCGTGACGCCTCAACTCGTGGAGCGCGGTGCCTACCTGGCCCGCGCCGGCAACTGCATGGCCTGCCACACCGAGCGCGGCGGTGCGCCGTACGCGGGTGGCCGCGCCGTGCCCACGCCGTTCGGCGCCGTGCTCTCGACCAACCTCACGCCGCACAAGGCCACCGGCATCGGGCAATGGAGCGCTGCCGGGTTCTGGCGCGCCCTGCACCACGGTCAGTCGCAAGACGGTCGTTTGCTCTACCCCGCCTTTCCCTACAACCAAACCACGCTGGTCACGCGCGAAGACAGCGACGCACTGTTTGCCTTTCTGCGCAGCCTGCCCGAGGTGGAGCAGGCCAACCGGCCGCACGCGCTGCGCTTTCCGTACAACACCCAGGCAGCGCTGGCCGTGTGGCGCGCGCTGTACTTCCAGCCGGGGGTCTTCGAGCCCGAGCCCGCACAAAGCGCCGAGTGGAACCGCGGCGCCTACCTCACGCGCGGGCTGGCGCACTGCGCGGCCTGCCACACCGAACGCGACGCGCTGGGTGGCAGCAGCCAGGCGCAGGCCTTTCGCGGCGGCCTCATGCCGGCACAAGACTGGTACGCGCCCTCGCTGCGCTCGGCGCACGAAGGCGGTGTGGCCACCTGGGACACACAACAGGTGGTGGCCCTGCTCAAGACCGGCGTGGCCGAGGGCGCTTCGGTGATGGGGCCCATGGCCGACGTGGTGCTGCACGGCACACAACACCTGAACGACGCCGACTTGCAGGCCATGGCGGTGTACCTGAAGGCGCTGCCCGCGCACGACACCCCGCGCCGTTCGATCGAGGCCGCCGATCCGCAGCAGATCGCGCGCGGCGAGAAGCTGTACGCGCAGCAGTGCGCGCAATGCCACGGCGACAACGGCGAAGGCGCCGCCGGCGTGTACCCGCGCCTGGCCGGCAACCGCGCCGTGACGCTGGAAGCGCCGCACAACGTGGTGCAGGCCATCCTGGGCGGCGGGTTTGCGCCGGCCACCGCCGGCCACCCGCGTCCCTACGGCATGCCGCCCTACCGCACGCTGCTCACCGACGATGAGGTGGCGGCCGTCGCCACCTTCGTGCGCCAGTCGTGGGGCAACCAGGCGCCGGCGGTGTCGAGCCTGGCGGTGCAGCGCATCCGTTGACCACCTTGTTGGGAGCCTTTGCATGAATCAGCGACCCTGGCCCGTTGTGTCTCTCCTGGCGGTGGCCGCTGCGGCGGCCCTGCTGTTCACCACCGGCTGCGCCGCCTGGCGCATCGGGCAGGCGGCCGACCTGGCGCGCAAGAGCACACCGTTCCAGCAAAGCCCGGCCGATCCGGCACTGAGCCTCTTGATCGTGGGCGACAGCACCGGCGTGGGCACCGGCGCGAGTGCGCCCGAGGCCAGCCTGGCCGGTTTGCTGGGCCGCACCCACCCGCGCCTGCGCATCGACAACCGTGCGCGCGACGGCGCCACCTTCGCCGACGTGGTGCGCCAGCTTGACGGCACTCAGCGCTACGACTTGGTGCTCATCCAGGCCGGTGGCAACGACGTGATTCGCATGCGATCCGACGACGACGTGCGCGCCGACATCGACCGCGCCACCGCACTGGCCCGCGAGCGGTCCGACCGCGTGGTGCTCATGCCCGCCGGCAATGTGGGCAATGCGCCGTTTTTCTTCGCGCCCGTGTCGCAGCTCATGACCAACCGCGCGCGCCGCCTGCACGCCTTCGTGCGCGAGTCCGCCACGCGCCACGGCGCCGTGGTGGTGAACCTGTTCAAAGAAAAAGCCGACGATCCGTTCGCGCAGACACCCGAGCTCAACGCGGTGGACGGCCTGCACCCCAGCGACGCCGGCTACCGGGTCTGGCGCGACGAACTGCTGGCCCAGAGTGGGTGGGCCGAGGTGCTGGCAGCGGCCCGCTGACGCCCGCCGTCAGACCCCGGCGACCACCCCGTCGCTGCGCGGATCGGCCGCACCCTCGATCACGCCGTTGGTGTGGCGCACCAGCGCACCCGCGTGGCCCATGGTGTCGCTGAAGGGTTCGGTGAACAGCTCCACCACATGGCCCGCGTCCCGCAGGGCCTGCACCAGCGCCGGGTCAAAGCGGCTCTCCAGCTTGAGGGTGGTGCTCACGTCGCCCCAGGTGCGCCCCAGCAGCCAGCGCGGCGCGGTCACGGCCTGCTGCAGTCCCTGTCCGAAGCGCGCGTAGCGCGTGAACACCGCCGCCTGCGTTTGCGGCTGGCCCTCGCCGCCCATGGTGCCGTAGGGCATCACGCGGCCGTCGTCGAACAGGGCCAGCGCCGGGTTGAGCGTGTGGAAGGGACGGTGGCCAGGCTTGAGCACGTTGAGTGCCTTCGGGTCGAGCGAAAAACTCGTGCCCCGGTTCTGCCAGACGATGCCGGTGTCCTGCAGCACCACGCCCGAACCGAACTCCCAGTACACGCTCTGGATGAAGCTCACCGCGCGGCCCTGTGCGTCGATGCAACCCATCCAGATGGTGTCGCCGGGCTTGGCCACGTCGGGCCAGGGCAGGGCCTTCTGCCGGTCGATCTCGGCCGCCAGTTCGGTCAGCGCAGCGGGCTTGAGGAAACCTTTGGGATCGGCCGGCAAACGTTGCGGATCGGTCACCACACGCTCGCGCACGCGGAAGGCGCGTTTGGTGGCTTCCACCAGGCCGTGCACGTGCGCGAAGCCTTCGCCCTCGGTCACGCCCAGGCGCTCGAACAACCCCAGGATCATGAGCGCCGAGAGGCCTTGTGTGGGCGGCGGCAGGTTGTAGACCGTGCTGTCGTTCAGCCGCACCGACAGCGGCTCGACGATCTGCGCCCGGTAGGCCGCGAGGTCGCTCGTGCGCAGCGGGCTGCCCACCCGTTCGAGCTCGGCGCCGATGCGCTGGGCGAGTTCACCGCGGTAGAAATCGTCCAGGCCGCGCTCGGCCAGCTGTTCCAGCGTGCGGCCCAGCGTGGGCTGCTTGAGAACGTGGCCCACGGCCGGCGGTTGACCGTTGACCAGGTGCGTCTGCGCGAAGCCGGGCGCGTCTTTCAGGCCGTCGAATTTTTCGCGGGTGAGCGCGGCCTGGCTCTGGGTGACCGCGATGCCGTTGTGGGCGTGGCGAATGCCGTCGGCCAGCAAGCGCGGCAAGGGCAGGGCGGGACCCCACGCGGCGGCCACCTCCAGCGCCCTGGCCCAGCCGCCGATGGTGCCGGCCACGGTGAGCGCGGCCTTGGGGCCCCGAGAAGGGATCGCATCGTGTCCCGCGTAAAAGTCGAGATCGGCCAGCGCTGCAGCCGGGCCGCAGGCGCTGATGGCCACCGGTTCCTTGCCCGGTTCGTGAATCAGCCAGAATCCGTCGCCGCCGATGGCGTTCATGTGCGGGTAGACCACGGCAATGGCCGCTGCTGCGGCCACCATGGCCTCCACGGCGTTGCCGCCGTCGCGCAACACATCGCGCCCGGCCTGCGCAGCCAGGTGGTGGGGTGCGACAAACATGCCGCCCAGGGCGGTGAGGGTGTTGATCATTCAGGGTCTCCGTGTTGTTGTGAGGTCAGGTCATCAGGCCGTAAAACATGCGTGCGGCGGTGAGTGCGAGGAACAGCGCGAACACCTGGCGCAGCCGTTGGGCGTTGATCGAATGCGCGAGTTTCGCACCCCAGCCGGTGGTGGTCAGTGTGGCCGGCACGATGAGCGCAAAGCCCAGCAGGTTCACATAGCCCAGACTGAACGGTGGGCGCAGGGGCACGTCCAGACCGTTGAGGATGAAGGCCAGCGCCCCGGGGAAACTGATCACCATGCCCAGCATGGCGCCGGTGCCCACAGCGGTGTGCATGGGCACGCGCAGCGCGTTCAAGATCGGCACGCTGAGCGTGCCACCGCCGATGCCCATGAGCGTGGACACACCGCCAATGCCGCTGCCCAGCAGCGCGGTACCGGCGGTGCCGGGCAGCCCGTCGGCCACGGCAAAACCGTCCCGCTTGAAAGCCATATTGATGGCCACCAGCAAGGCGATGGAGGCGAACACGGCGGTGAGCGACGCACCGCTGAGAAAGCGGCTGGCCACCGAGCCTACGATGACGCCGACAATCACCGAGGGCATGAGCCGCTTGATGAGCGACATGTCCAGGCTGCCGCGTTTTCGGTGCGCGCGGCTGGACATGATGGAGGTGGGGATGATGGTGGCCAACGAGGTGCCCACCGCCGCGTGCATGCGCACCGACTCGTCGATGCCCAGCAGGGTGAAGAGGTGGTAGAGCACCGGCACGATGACGATGCCGCCGCCCACCCCGAGCAGGCCGGCGAGCACGCCCGCCACCAGGCCGGTGGCGAGCAGGGCCAGTGCCAGCCCCGTCAGCCATAAGGGGCTGTGTTGCGTGAGCAGGTCCATGGGGCGTTACCAGCCAATGGCCTTGGGCAGCCACAGCGCGATCTGCGGGAACAGGAACAGCAGCACCAGCGCCAGGAACTGCAGGCCGATGAAGGGCACCACACCTTTGTAGATGTCCTTGATGTTCACCTCGGGCGGCGCCACGCCCTTCAGGTAGAACAGCGCCCATCCGAATGGCGGTGTGAGAAAGCTGGACTGCAGGTTGAGCGTGATCAGCATCGCCAGCCACACCGGGTCCACGCCCAGGTTCATGAGGATGGGCAGGAACAGCGGCACCGCGATGTAGCTGATCTCGATCCACTCCACGAAGAAGCCGAGCACGAAGATGATGGCCATCATGAACCACACGGCGGTGTTCACGCCGCCTGGCAAGGATTCGAATATGTGCTCGATCAGTTGCTCGCCTTGCAGGCCGCGGAACGAGAGCGCGAACACCTGCGCGGTCATGAGGATGAACATCATGATGGCGGTGATCTTGCTGGTGTCCAGCGCCGTGGCCTTGAGCGTGGCCCAGGTGAAGCGGCCCGAGAACGCGGTGATCAGCACCGCGCCGACCGCGCCCATGCTGGCCGCTTCGGTGGGCGCCGCAATGCCGCCGACGATGGAGCCCAGCACCGCCACCACCAGCATGACCGGCGGCACCAGCACCTTGAAGAAACGCACCCAGAGCTGGCGGCGCGAGACCGCGTCGCGCTCGGCCACGGGAATGGGCGGCATGCTGGCCGGGCGCAGCCAGCCCATGACCACCAGGTACACGATGTACACCCCCGCGAGCAACATGCCCGGGCCGACGGCGGCGGCGAACAGCGTGCCCACCGAAAGCTGCATGATGTCGGACAGCAGGATGAGGATCAGGCTGGGCGGAATGATCTGGCCCAGCGTGCCGGAGGCGCAGATCACGCCACAGGCCACGCTCTTGTCGTAGCCGCGCCGGATCAGCGTGGGCAATGTGAGCAGGCCCAGCGTGATGATGGTGGCGCCCACGATGCCGGTGGTCGCACCCATGAGCACACCGAACAGCACGATGCCGATGGCCATGCCGCCCTTCAGGCCGCCGGCGATGTGGCCCATGACGTCGAGCAGGTCGTCGGCCAGGCGCGATTTCTCCAGCATCACGCCCATGAACACAAAGAGCGGGATCGCCATCCACTGGTAGCCGCTGACGATGCCATAGAAGCGCGCGGGCAGCAGGTTGAACAGCACTTCGCCAAAGCCGAGCCAGCCGAACACGAAGCCGGTGACCGCCAGGCTGATGGCCACCGGAATACCGATCATCAGCATCGCGAAGAAGCCGACCAGCATGAAGATCGCGTAGGTCGACATCTCAAACATGACCCGACTCCCCGCTGTTCAGGGGTGCATCGAGCAAGCGCACCAGTTGCGCCAGTTGCTGCAGCACCAGCAGGCCGTAGCCCAGTGGAATCAGCGATTTCACCAACCAGCGGTACGGAATGCCGCCCGGGTCGGGCGACGCTTCCATGATGGAGCGCGACTGCTCCACATAGCCCAGCGAGAGCCAGATGAACAGCAGGCTCACGGTGATGAGCAGCAGCGCCGACACCACGTCCACCACCCGCTTGCCCAGCGGCGAATAGCGCGCGTAAAACAGGTCCACGCGCACGTTTTCGCCGCGCTGCAGTGCGTGGCTCATGCCCAGGAGGATGAGGGCGGCGAGCAGGTGCCATTCGAGCTCCTGCGCCCACACCGAGCCGAAGCTGAAGGCGTAGCGCAGGAGCACGTTGGTGGCAACGAGCCCGATCATGACCAGCGCAATCCAGGCGGTGAGCCCGCCGATGCGGTCGATGAGACCCTCGATGAGTGCGGCCAGCGGCCGCAAAACCTTGAGCATGGTGCCGGTCTCCTGATCAGCCGCGGACCTTGAGGTGGTAAGCCTCTTCGCTCACCTCGCTCCAGCGGTCGTACTTGGCCTTGAAGGCGAAGTAGGAGTCGTGCACCTTCTTCGTCAGCGGGTCCTTGATGGCCTCGGTCAGCACCTTGTCGGTCTCGGTCTTGAGCGCCTTGATCACATCGTCGGGCAGGGGGCGTGCGATCACGCCCTGGTTCTTCACCAGGTCTTCCATGGCGTCGGAGTTGGCCTTCTGGCACCAGCCTTCGCTGATCACGTTGCAGGCGGCCGAGGCGTTGGTCACGATGGCCTGCAGGTCTTTGGGCAGCTTGTCCCAGGCGGCCTTGTTGATCAGCAGTTCGGACACGGTGGACGACTCGTGCCAGCCGGTGGTGTAGTAGAACTTGGCCGCCTTCTGCAGACCCAGGCGGCGGTCCTGGAACGGTCCCACGAACTCCGCCGCGTCGATCACGCCGCGCTCCAGCGCCGGGAAGATCTCGCCGCCCGGCAGCACCTTCACGTCCACACCCAGGTTGGCGTAGACCTTGCCGGCCAGGCCGGGGATGCGCATCTTCAGGCCCTTGAGGTCGGCCACGGTCTTGATCTCTTTCTTGAACCAGCCCGTCATCTGCACGCCGGTGTTGCCGCAGGGCATGGCCACCATGCCAAAGGGCGCGTAGACCTCGTTCCAGAGGTCGATGCCGCCGCCGTCGTACAGCCAGCCGTTCATGCCCTGGAAGTTCATGCCGAAGGGCACGGCGGTGAAGTACTGCGCGGCAGCGGTCTTGCCGGTCCAGAAGTAGGCGTTGGCGTGGTTCATTTCCACCGTGCCGGCGCGCACGGCGTCGAAGCCTTCAAACGCGGGAATGAGTTCGCCGGCGCCGAACACCTGGATGTTCAGGCGGCCGTCGGACATCTCGCGGATGCGCTTGGCCAAGTCGGTCGCGCTGCCGGGGCCGTCCATGTAGAAGGGCGAGCCTTTGCCGTAGGCGCTGGTCATCTTCCAGTTGAAACGGGCCGACTGGGCGCTGGCCACAACGGGGGCACCGAGCACGGTGCCGGCAACGGCGGCGCGGGTGAGGAACTGGCGGCGGATCAGGGACATGGCGGCACTCCTGTGAAGGGGTTGATGAGGTCAAGCGGGGTGAAAGGCTGCCGTTTGTAAAGCGGCGTGCTCCTCACTTCGCAAGCGCCATGCCATGCGTTTGACGGCTGCAAGTCCTTGATTTGATTGATCTGCCCGGTTGATTGGTTGGCATGCTTCCGAAATGGTGCATGCGCGACTCTGTCGGGCGCACGCCGCCGGGTGCCGAATGTTCAGTGCGCGGGCGCCAGGCTGCCGTTTGTAAGGTGATCGAGCCCCGCAGGCGGCTCATGGAAACCAGGGCGCCCCTCTGCGCCAGCCCCTGGGTACAAACGGCAGCGGCGCCCGCTTTGGTGCGCGCGCACCAAAGCGGGCGCGCGGCACCGGGCCGCTACAGCCGCGCGCCACCCCGGCGGTTTTTCACGCGCGTGAGCAGCGTCTTGCAGTCCACCGACAGGATTTCGGGCCGGTTGAAGATGTGCCGCCGCACAAAGGTCTCGAACGTTTCAGGGCTCTCGGTGAGGGCGTGCACGTGCAGGCTTTTGAGGTCGCTCATGATGTAGAGGCTCACCACCTCCGGGCAGTCGGCCAGCTCCTGCGCGATGCGCTCGATGGCTGCCGGCGCCACCACGATGTCGAGAAAGGTGGAGTTCACCTGCCCCAGCTTCTCGGGGTTGATCACCGCCGCAAACAACTCGATCACGCCACTGGCCTGCAGCCCCTGCACCTTGGCGCGCGCATGCGCCCGGGAGATGCCGAGCTGGCGCGCGATGTCGGCAAACGAAGCGCGGCCGTCTTTCACCAGGATGTTGAGCAAGGCGGTGTCGAGCTTGCTCAGGCCGATGTCGGCAGTGTGTGTGGGCGGGTTCTGGGTCATGCCGCACCGCCAAGCAACTGGCGGGCCAATCGGTTCAACCGGCGACCACCGCCCATGCCGTCCGTCGCCTGCCGGCCCCAACCGCGCCCACGCCCTGTTCATCGCCTGCACACCGGCGTACAACGGGTCTGGGGAAACGGTATGAACAGTATGGTTCGTTTTTTTCAAGTCGTCGGGCTCTCCGTGGCGGGCCTGCTGGTCGGTACTGCGGCGCTGGCGCAAGGCGCCTGTGTGAACGACCCCGCCCGCGCCCACGAGCTGCGCGTGCTCGACGAAATCCAGATCACCGAGCTGATGGAGCGCTTTGAGGTGGTGGCCGCGCCCCAGCGCCTGCACACCCTGCTGGCCAGCCTGGTGACGGCCTCGGGCCGGCTGCAACAAGGCCCCGCCGTGCACCTGCTGGCCTATGAAGACAAAGACCTCAACGCCTACGCCGCCGACCACGGCATGGTCATCCTCACCAGCGCGATGTGGAGCGCGCAAGAAGGGCTCTCCGATGACGAACTGGCCGCCGTGATGGCGCACGAAATCGCGCACATCGAAGGCCGCGATTCGCTGGTGGAGGCCTGCACCAACCTGCATCGCATGGGGCAACCCACCATGCGCATGGACGACGCCCGCGACCGCATGGCGCTGGAAATGTTCAACCCCCGCTCAACCCTGGCCCGCGCGGCCCAGCAGCAACTTCACGCGCAGGAACACGCCGCCGACGTGCGCGCCATCGAACTGCTGCGCGCCGTGGGCCGCAACCCGCAGGCCATGGTTAGCGTGCTCGCCAAGATCCACGGCAGCACGCCGTCGGCGCTCAATTTGCTGATGGGCAGCACGCACCCGGCGCTGCGCGAGCGGCTGGCGAAGGCGCAGGCGGCGGTGGATGCGGTGGCGAAGTCCGGATTTCGTCCGTCTGAACTCGCACCCACTCGTTGAATCCGCGAGGCATTGGCCGCACTGAGGGTGTTGGAGATATCAACTGATGGCCGATTTCTTCGAAGACATCCAGAGGTACACCCATGAACACCGTCACCATTGACGTGCGTTCACTAACCGACTCGCTTGTCAACGCTGCGCGCGCCATGCAGACAGCCAATGCGACTGGTCCGCGCTACCGCTTTTCTTCGCCTCAGGCGCTCATGCGGACGCTTGGGGGAAGCGATTCGATCTGATTCAGACGCTAAGTGGTGCAGGCCCTGTCACCATCTGCAAAGCGGCGTGGCGCGTGGAGCGAGACGTCAAGGCTGTGCACGGTGATGTGCACGCGCTGCTGGCTTGTCCGGAACGGTGGTTGCGCTCTTGCAATCCGTCCTGGCCGATGAGCGTTGGCGCCTCTCGGCTGGGATTCGGCAGTTACAACCTCAGCGATTCAATTCCCATGCACTGGAACATCGGATCTCGCCAAAGGGACTTCTGTTTCTTGAGGGGTTGAGAGAGCGTCAGAGCGAAATCGGCTTTTGCGCGATGTGGTTCAGCACCTGAAGTGCAGTCGCTCTGGAGCGATGTCATTGAACCAGCCATTCGTGCTACTGGATACGAGCCGCTGCGCATTGACTCGAAAGAACACAACGGAAAGATCGATGACGAGATCATGGCTTCGATTCGTGGCGCAAGGTTCGTCGTATCTGATTTCACGGGTAACCGGTGCGGCGTCTATTACGAGGCAGGCTTTGCGCAAGACCGTTTGAAAAACCGCATCCTTGCCACCTTGGGGCAAGGGCCCCTGCAGATTCAGTAGAAGGGTTTCTTTGCCAGCCGCTCGCACAATGCGTTCAGCGGCATGGCTTCAATGCCGTTCCCAAGCGGGTAGATCTCGGTCCCCGGGTACACGACCACCTTGTGTTGCGGCTGCAGGTCTTCGCAGGCCGAGTGGAAGCCGCGCTCCACCTTCGGGCTCAGGCTGCGCTTGATCTCCACCGCCCACAGCGTGCCGTCGGGCTGGCTCAGCAGCAAGTCGATCTCGGCGCCTCCGCTGGTGCGGTAGAAGTGACCCTGCACCCCCGGCGCGGCGCTGGTCAGCAGGTTCTCCACCACCATGCCCTCCCAACTGGCGCCCACCACCGGGTGCGACAGCAGTGCCTCCATGGAGCCGATGTCCAGCAGCGCATGCACCAGGCCGCTGTCGCGTACATACACCTTGGGCGATTTCACCAGCCGCTTGCCCAGGTTGGCATGCCAGGGCTGCAGTCGACGCACCAGCAACAGGTCGCACAGCAGGTCGATGTAGCTGTGGGCGGTCTTGCCGTCTACGCCGAGGTTGCGTGCCAGCTGAGCAACGTTGAGCAGGCCACCTTGCTGATGGGCCAGCATGGTCCAGAAGCGACGCAGGGTCTCAGCTGCGATACGTGGACCCAGTTGCGGAATGTCCCGCTCAAGATAGGTGCGGATGAAGTTCTGCCGCCAGCGCAGGCTGCGCGCGTCGTCGGGCGCGGTGAAGCTGTCCGGGAAACCCCCGCGCAGCCACAGCGCATCGGTTGTGCCCTCTCCGGTTTCGCGGGCGTTCAGAGGGCCCAGCTCCAGGTAGGCAATGCGGCCGGCGAGCGTTTCGCCCGATTGCTGAAGCAGATCCAGTGAGGCCGAGCCCAGCAGCAAGTACAGGCCCTGGCGGCGCCCGTCGCGGCGGGCCTGGTCGATCAAGCCGCGCAGCACCGGGAACAGCGCCGGTGTGCGGTGCACTTCGTCAAAGATCACCAGCTTGTCGTGATGCTGCGGCAGATACAGCTCGGGCTCACTCAGGCGCCCGCGGTCGCGTTCGGACTCCAGGTCCAAGTACAGGCTGGGGCGCTGCTGCGCAACCTCAAGCGCGAGCGTGGTCTTGCCCACTTGCCGTGGTCCCAGCAGCGCCACAGCGGGCATGTGAGCCAGTTCGTCGAGCAGTCGTTGGGTGGCTTGGCGCTTAAACATCCTTGCAATTATGGAATTTCGTTCCTTGATTTGCAAGGATAAATGGATCACGCATCCGGTGGTGCGAAGGCTGCCACCAGCGACTCACCCCAGGCCCACGGCCCGGTGATCGTCAGCGTCACCGTGGTCCAGTCTCCTTCGGTCTGCACGAGCTGATCAGCGTCCCACGCGCCGCCCTCGTCCAAGGGTCCGCGCGGCCCCGGGCTGTGGCGCTCGGCCCAGGCCAGCACGGCCTGCACTTCCTGCATCACCTCGGGCAACTGCTCGGCCCGCACGCTGGCCATGGCGTCCCAGGTGCCGGTGCCTTCGCCGTCGTCGCTGGGGTCGAAGATGATGTACTGGAGTTGCATGGGCCGATTGTCGATGCCACGCGCCATGAAAAACGGCGCCCGAGGGCGCCGTTTTTCATGGCTGAAACCGGGATCAGGCAGCCGCCTTCACCTTCAAGCGCCACGCGTGCAGCAGCGGCTCGGTGTAGCCGCTTGGCTGTGCCTTGCCCTTGAACACCAGGTCCAGCGCCGCCTGGTAGGCCATGCTGGTCTTGAAGTTGCCGGCCATCTTCTTGTAGAGCTTGTCGCCGGCGTTCTGGCCGTCCACCACGGCGGCCATGCGCTCGAAGGTCTTGGTCACTTGCGCTTCGGTCACCACGCCGTGGTGCAGCCAGTTGGCAATGTGCTGGCTGGAAATGCGCAGCGTGGCGCGGTCTTCCATCAGGCCCACGTTGTGGATGTCGGGCACCTTGGAGCAGCCCACGCCCTGGTCGACCCAGCGCACCACGTAGCCCAGGATGCCCTGCACGTTGTTGTCCAGCTCCTGCTGCTTCTCGGCCTCGCTCCAGTTGGGCGTGGTGGTCACGGGAATGGTGAGCAGGCCGGTGAGCAGCACATCGCGCTCCTTGTTGGCGTCGATCTTCTCCAGCTCTTTCTGCACGTCGCTCACCAGCACCTGGTGGTAGTGCAGGCTGTGCAGCGTGGCGCCGGTGGGGCTGGGCACCCAGGCGGTGTTGGCGCCAGCCTTGGGGTGGCCGATCTTCTGCTTGAGCATCTCGGCCATCAGGTCGGGCATGGCCCACATGCCCTTGCCGATCTGCGCCTTGCCGCGCAGGCCGCAGCTCAGGCCCACCAGCACGTTGTTGCGCTCGTAGCTCTGGATCCAGGCGCTGGTTTTCATGTCGCCCTTGCGCACCATGGGGCCGGCCAGCATGGCGGTGTGCATCTCGTCGCCGGTGCGGTCCAGGAAGCCGGTGTTGATGAAGGCCACGCGGCTGGAAGCCGCGGCAATGCAGGCCTTGAGGTTGACGGAGGTGCGGCGCTCCTCGTCCATGATGCCGAGCTTGACCGTGCTCTCGGGCAGGCCGAGCAGTTGCTCCACACGGCCAAAGAGTTCAGCGGCAAACGCCACCTCGGCCGGGCCGTGCATCTTGGGTTTGACGATGTAGACCGAGCCCTTGCGCGAGTTGCGGATGGCGTCTTTCTTGGTGCGCTTGAGGTCGTGCAGGGCGATGGTGGTGGTGACCACCGCGTCCATGATGCCTTCGGGAATCTCCTGGCCGTCTGCACCCCAGAGGATGGCCGGGTTGGTCATGAGGTGGCCCACGTTGCGCAGGAACATGAGCGAGCGGCCGTGCAGGCGGACCTTGCCTTTGCCGTCCGCAGCCGTGTACTCGCGATCGGCGTTGAGGCCGCGCGTCATGGTCTTGCCGCCCTTCTCGAACGACTCGACCAACGTGGCCTGCAGGATGCCGAGCCAGTTGCTGTAGGCCAGCACCTTGTCTTCAGCGTCCACCGCTGCAATCGAATCTTCCAGGTCGAGGATGGTGGAGAGCGCGGCCTCCACCACCAGATCGCTCACGCCCGCGGCGTCGGTCTTGCCAATCGGGGTGTTGCGGTCGATCTGGATGTCCAGGTGCAGGCCGTTGTGCTTGAGCAGCACCGACGTGGGCGCCTTGGCTTCGCCCTGGTAGCCCACCAACTGCGACTTGTCGGCCAGCTTGCTGGTGCCGCCTTCGGCCAGGCCCACCACCAGCTCGCCGTCCTTGTTGATCTTGTAGCTGGTGGAGCCCACGTGTGAGCCCTTCTTCAGCGGCGCGGTGCGGTCGAGCACGTGGCGCGCGTATTCAATGACCTTGGCGCCGCGCTTGGGGTTGTAGCCGCCCTTCTTGCCCACCTTCTCACAGCCCTTGTCTTCCGAAATCACATCGGTGCCGTACAGCGCGTCGTACAGCGAACCCCAGCGCGCATTGGCTGCGTTCAGCGCATAGCGCGCGTTCAAGATCGGCACCACCAGCTGCGGGCCGGCCTGCACCGCCAGCTCGTCGTCCACGTTCTTGGTGGTCGCCTTCACCTTCTTGGGCTGCGGCACCAAGTAGCCAACGCCTTCAAGGAACGAGCGGTACGCCGCCATGTCGGCAATGGGGCCGGGGTGGGCCGCGTGCCAGGTGTCCAGCTCGGTCTGCAGGCGGTCGCGCTCGGCCAGCAGCGCGGCGTTCTTGGGCGCGAGATCGCTCACGATCGCGTCAAAGCCCTTCCAGAACGCGGCTTCGCTCACGCCGGTGCCGGGCAGCACTTTCTGGTTGATGAAGTCGGCGAGCACGGTGGCGACTTGAAGGCCGTGGATCTGGGTGCGTTGGGTCATGGAAAGCTCCAGTAGAGAAAGAAGAAAACGTGTGTGGGTGGGGCAGATTCAGGGAAGCCGCGAAGCGGCGCAGGGGGTGTTCACAGCATCTCCAGCACGTCGCGCAGATTGTTCCCGATGCGGTGGGGCTGGGCGCCCAACTCCTCGAACGGCAGGTTCATGCGGTTCACCCACAGCGTCTGGTAGCCGTACCAGGTGGCGGCCAGCGCGTCCCAGGCGTTGCTGCTCACAAACGCGATCTGCGCCGCCGCCAGACCCGTGGCCTGCTCGCCCAGCGCGTAGGCCTCTGGGTGGGTTTTGTATTTGCGGATCGGGTCCACGCTGATCACGTGATCGAGCAGACCTTCAAGCCCGGCGCTGCGCACCGCAATGCCCAACATGTCCGGGTCGCCGTTGCTCAGGATGCCGGTGACCACACCGCGCTCGCGCAGCGCCTGCAGCACCTCGCGGTTTTCCGGAAAGGCCGAGAGGTGGCGGTACTGGTTCATCAGCCGGCCCGCGCGCTCTTCAAACGCCGGCCAGTCGGTGCGCGCCTCGGGCGCAATGGTCTTGATGGCGTAGGCCAGCGCGTTTTGCGTGAGCGTCCAGAACGGCCGGTAGTGCGCGCCGTGGTCGCTGGTGGTCACCAGCCGCGTGTATTCAATCTGCTTGTCTCGCCACAGCGTGGCCAGCCTCGCGCCCTGGCCGGGAAACAGCTGCTCGGCGAGCAGGCCCACGCTGTACACGTCGAAGAGCGTGCCGTAGGCGTCGAACAGGACTGCGCGGGGTTTTTGCATCCCCGCACTGTATTGCAAACTTGCACGCCGATTTGTCGGGTTTTTCGCGGGCTATTTGTGACTGGGATGCAGGTAATTTCTGATGGCTGGCCCGGCGATCCAGCCCGAAAGCCATTGCATCAAGGTTCGTGGCGGCAGGAGCGACGCCAACGGCCGCAGGTGGGCCTGCGAGAAGTCACTCATCTGCGGCCTGCGTCCCGCGGTCTTGGCGGCTTCGAGCATGCAGTAGTGCGCGATGTACCTGGCCACTGACAGCCCCAGCACCGGGCGCGACTTGGCGGCCAGAATCCCCAGGGCTCCGGTGGCCGCATGCAGCAGCTCCTCGGGCGCGAGCGAAACGCGTCTGGCGTAGCTCAGGTACACCGGGTCCAGCCCCTCCTGGGTCTGGGCGAGTGACAAGCGATAGATGGGTTGCGCGCCCGTGGTGTCGGCGTTGTCCATGTCCGGCGGCGCGGCCTCGCCCTGCGTTGCCATGGCCGCCACCATGTTCATCAGCCCGGGCAGCCGCTGGTTCACAGGTTCGCTCAGCACCACCGTGCCCGGCTTCACGGCGAGCGACGGATCGATTTCAAGACGGTACAACTGGGTGCCCGCCATCCAGCCCGCACAGGCCAGACAGGTCTCGGCAGCGACTCCCTTCTCGTCCATCACATAGTTCCTCACGGCGGTTTCAAGCAACTCCGCGGCCTGCTGGATCTTTGGATTGGTTTGCATGGGTGTTTCCCTTCTGAATTGATCAATCGCGAAGCAACTCGTCCAGGGCTGCCACCACTTTGGTCTCGCACGCCGCAAGCAGAACGTCCATCTCCTGTTTCACCGGAAGGTAGTTGCCCTCAGCCCAGCGGGACTGCGGCCAGGCCTCCACAGACTGGTCGGCGCACGAAACGGTTCGTGGAGCCATCAAGGACTTGATCGAGGTGCTGTCTCCTCGCTTGCGGTAGATCACCAGGTCGGTCTTGAGTCGGTAGGTGGCTTCGTCAGCGCCCGTCAGGTTTTCATAGACCAGCCGCGCATACCCGCCACCGACCACCAGCGGGTGTGTGTAGGTTTGAGCCTTCCAGCGGTCGTTGTCCCGAATGGCGGTGTCAACACGTGTCTGAAGCTGGGTCACGAAATCGGTGGGGATGGGGTTGCGCAGGTTGGCACGATCGGTTGGCCCATCCACAGCACGGCCCTTCAAGCCGTCTTTGCTGAAGCCTTGGAACGACAGTGCCCCCACGCTCAGCAGAAGCAGGTTGAGACCCACCTGAGTTGCGACATTTTTGGTCGTCGCCTCGCGCGTGACGAGGCGGACTTCAGTGGGCTGTTCCTTGAGATAGCTGCCGTCGGGGTAGTGCTGCGAATACACCACCTTGAGCGTGCCGGGCGGGATGTCGGAAGGCGGTGTCGCGCAGCCGGCAAGAACGGCGAAGGCGGTCAGCGCGAGGATGGATTTGTTGAGGTTGGATGATTTCATGGGTAGAGCGGAAAAGTCGCGGCATGACGACGGTGGGTATGTGCTGCGTTGACGAAGTCCCTGGATGGGGTTCGCGTGGGCGGCGCTGTGTTTGAAAACGGAAGGCGTTCAACGCGGTGCAGACCTCCTCCTTGGAAGTGCCAAGGCGCCAACGCGTCAAGGCGACAACCGTTCGACCTTGAGCGAGCTCACCAGATGCTTGAAAACAGCTTCGATGTCGGCATGGGCCTGTGGGTGGTCCAGAGACTCCTTGCTGGCGCCCATTTCGATAGACATGACGTAGCCGGTGTCGCCCAGCTCCGTCAACCAAGCTCGGTATGGGCCACCGAGTCCGTTGAGCGGTCTGGCTTGCAGCAGGTTGTTCGGAATCTCGGCGACTCGCCAGGTAAGACCGTTGAGTTGACGGGTTGACCACTTTGCCAGCCGATGGCTTTTGGCAAATGAAGCTTCATAGTTGCTGAGCGACGAGCGCCGGATGCTTGCTTCCAAATAGTGGCTGCTTGCCCACCAGTACTCGAAACAGACTGGTTTAAGCCCCACCTCCTTGGTCTGCCCCTCCTTGCCCTTCTCTCGGGAAACCCAGGTGACGCTGCGCACAAAGGGGTCGAAGTCAGCCAGTGTTCCGGCAGCAGACCGATGCCAGGTCTTGCCTTCTTTCTCGACGATGTCACGTCCAACAAAATCCCGACCAAGCAATCCTGGCTGAGTTGAGGGCTGCCGTACTCCTCGGTACGAGCAGCCTGACTCGAGCCACTGATGACTGATTCGGTATCGATCAAGTAAATTGAATCGGTACGTGTTGTAGATGCCCGTCAAGGGCGAGTCCATGGCGCCGGGCTTGGCGTACCGGTCATCGTTCTTGCGGATGAAGTCGTCGACGCCGCAGCCTGATACCAACACTGCTACCCAGAAAGTGAGAAGGTGAAGAAGCTTCATGGCGTTTTTCCTTGAGGGATTGGCGACTCGGTGGCGCCCTTTCGAACTCCACCAACGTACTCGATCAACTTGGCATTTCCCTCCGGCGTGCCCTGCGGTCCACCGGGCATCGGAACCTCCACTTGCGTACACCCGGCGGCGCCGGTGCCGTAGCAACTGTGCATGCTGTTGTTGGTCTTGAAAATTTGCCAGAGGTCGTTGACGGTCCACACACCGGAATTGCCTCCCGACACGTTGGATGTGGCCACAGGATCGTTGCTGAAATAGTTGAAGGTGATCTGGTTCTTGTGTCCATCGGGGCCTAAAACCGTTGCAGCCTTGTCGGAGTAGGCCTCTGCGCCGGCCGCTCCTCCCACGCCGCGCACCACCAGATTGGGATTTGTGTAGGAATTCCCCTCGGCATCCGTTTGGTTGGCCAGGATGGTGAACGCAGCCTCCTGCACCAACGTGCCTCGGCTGTGCCCCAGAGAGATCGTTGCTTCCTGGCCTCGGCTTTTCAGCAGATCCGCATACAAGGTCTGTGCGTTGGTGTAGCCCAGAAAGTTGGCCAGGCCGTAGTCCGAACTGGCCATGATCTTCTCGTAGGCAACACCCAGCAGTTCAGACACCGTGTTGTCGGCCGGCGAGACATGCATCAGATAGACCGTGTGTACCTTCTCCGGCTTCTTGGTCTCGGGATTGGGCACGGGCTCGGTGTTTTGAAACGCCAACTCAGCAGCCCGCTTCTCGTCATTGAGGATGCCGTTAACCGCAATGATCGAACCTGCCTCAGCCCTCGCAATCTCCTCGCGGGTCATCTCCGATCGAACCAGAAGCTCCGGGTACTTTGCGCAGTCTTGCCCGGACGGGCATTCCACCTTGAGCAACTTGGGCACTTGTTGCATGCGAGAACGGTAGGCTTCGTCGGTCAAGGCTGTCACGGCCTTGATGGTTGCCTGTTTGATGGCTCGCTCGGCCTCCACGCGCCGCTGCATGGCTTGTGCGTCAAGCTTCTTCGCCGCCGTGTGTGCGCTCTGGACCTCGCGGTTCAAGCTGGCCACGACCTCTTCGGCCGTTCGCCCCGTCAGTGCTTTTGGTTCGGCTTTGTTGGTGATCGTGATGCGAGCGCCGCTGACCGTGGCCCGCGTTTGCCCGCTGGAGCTGCCCGATTCGCTGGCGTTGTTGAGCGCGTTGCCGATCACGGCCTTGGCCACGCCGTACTTGCCTTGGGTCGCCAGGTCACTGGACAGGTTGATGCCACTGCTCTTCGCACTGGCGTGCGAACTGTTCTGCAAATCGCGGCTGCTCAAGGTGCCTGTGTCCAGTTGGTTCAGGTCGTTCTCCACCGAGCTCTGGTTGCTGGTCATGGCGCCACCGATCAACTCGGTTTTCCCTTGAACGCTGACCTGGAAGCCACCATCGCCAGCCTTGAAGCCTGATTGCTCGGCCACGCTGGTGAAGTCGCTGTTCACACGGCTTTTGCTCGCGCTGATGCCGGCGCTCGGCGCCGGGCCGAAGGTCGCCGAGCCACCGGCCTGCTGGCTCTGCTCGTGGAAGACGCTGGTGTCCTGCAGGCTCTCGATGCCCAAGTCACCGCCAATGTGCGCCTGCACTCTGGGTGCGGCCACCACGGCGCCGCGTAGCATGGTGTTGCTGCCGCTGTCGATGTGCACCTGCTCGCCCGCTTCAACGCGGGTGTTGCTGTGCACGGTCTCTTCGCCCGCGCCGTGACCTTTGCCGGCGCTCGCAGCCACGGTGACGCCGGTTTCTGCGCCCAGGCTGAAGCCGATACTGGCGCTGCTGTTCTTGCTGCGGCTGCTCTCCTGTGCGGTGTGGGTGGCGGCCAGCAGTTGCACATCACCGTCGGCGGTGAGCGTGGCCACCTGCCCGGCTTTGACGTGGCTGCCCTGGACGAGGATCGAGCCAGGGCCGGGATGCCCTTCGACAGACTCAGGTCCTTCGACGAGCTCAGGAGGACCGGGCTGAGCGGTCGCCACCAGATTCACATCGCCGCCCGCCTGCACGGTGCTGTCTTGGGCGTTGTTGCGCTGGCTTTCGGTGCTGCTTTCACTTCGGCTGGTGCCGATGCTGATGCTCACGGAAACACCCGCGCTGGATGCCCCGCCCGACGCCGGGGCGCTCAGGCCTTGCAGCGCGCTGTGGCCCCGCAGCGCGGCGGTGGCCAAGCCCAGTGCCTGCATGCGCGCGTCTTGCGTGCTGCCGATGGCCTCGACCATTTGCATCACGCCCTGCGCCGCTTCGACGAGAGCGCCTCCCAGACCGATGGAGACGCCGCTTTGCTTGAACTTCTGCTCGGAGGTACTGTGCTCGGTGGTGCGCGCTTCGGTGATGGCGATGGATTGGGCCTGAATGGTGATGTCGCCATCAGGAGCGACCACATCCGAACCCGTCTGTCGGTAGCTTTGCCCGGCCGCGATGCTCACATCGCCTGAAATCGCCCCCACTGTTGAGGCGGCAGCGCCTGTGGCCTGGGTTTGCTGGTCGGTGCTTTGCATGCGCTTGCCGATGGTCACGCCCATGCCCCCGCCGGAGAACACGCCGCTTTCCTTCTTTTCCTCGAAGTGGCCATGACCGGAGCGGGTCTGCGCGGCGGTGATGTTCACGTCGCGCCCAGCGGTGATGGTGATGGCTTCATCGGCCACAGCGCTGGAGCCGGTGAGCGTGGTGTCCAGTCCGCTCTGGATCAGCACCTGCGCCCCGCCCAGCGCCGTGCCCGTCGCGTCGGTGCGGCTGTTGTGCGTGCGGGTCTCCACGCTTGATGAGCCGAGCAGGCCGCTGCTCTTGGCGTAGACGCCGTGGTCGATCTGGTAGCTCGATTCACCCGTGTTCAGACTGACGTCGCGCCCGGCGCTGACCACGAGTGCGTCCTGGGCCTGCACGCTGGCAGCGCGCGCGGTGATGTCTTGCCCGGCCTGCAGCGCAACGGATGCGCCCTGGATCTGTGTGCCGACGTCGGCGCTTTGCTGCACGCGCGCGAAGTTGCGCGCATCGCGGGTGGCATTCAGTTGGCTGGACGTGTTGACGCTGCTCAGGTTCAGGTCGCGCCCGGCTTGCACATCAGTGGTGCCGGCCTGCAGCGCAGCGGCGCTCAGGTTCACATCGCGCCCGGCGCTGGCCAGCAGCACGCCGGCCTCGTTCGACACATACAGCCCGGCCACGCGGTTGACCTGCTCGCTGCTGTAGCGGCCCACGCCGGCGGCGCCCGAGCCCTGTGCGGTGGTGGTCTGCACGTTCAGATCGCGCCCGGCCTGCACGACTAAGACGTCGTTGGCGCGGAGGGTGCCACCGACGTTGTTCACGTCTTCGCTGGCACCGAGCGAGGTGGTCTGGCCGCTGACGAGGCCGGTGTTCAACACGTTCTGCGCGTTGATCTGCACGAGTTCGCGCCCGGCGATGGTGCCCGCGTTCAGTACATTGCCACTTAGGTTCAACTGCACATCGCGGCCCGCCACAAGCGCACCACCCGCCGACAGATCGCCCGCGCGCGGCAGCAGATACACGCGCGGCACCAGCGCTTGTGTGGTGCCGCCGTCGGGCAGGGTGATGATCTGGGTTTCGAGCCAGACGATGTCGCTGGTGAGGGCGGCCACCTGCTCTGCCGACAGCGCGATGCCCGGGCGCAACTGGTGGGCTTGCGCGAAGGTGGCGCCTGCGTTCATGAGCGCGAGGTACTGCGCCTCGTCGCTCGTGAAATCACCCAGGAAACGCTGGCCGGTGAGTAGGCCCACCTGCTCGCGGACAAGGCGTTGCTCGATGAACCCATCGCCCATCTGCTTTTGAACGGTGACGGGGTCCACCGCGAGGGCGTTCAGCAGGTACGACGAGCTCAGCCACTGGCGTTGGTCGGTGAAGCGCGGGTCGGTCTCGTAGACCGGGCCCGACGCCGGGTCCGGGTTCAGAGTGGCGAGGGCGGACAACGCTGTGGTCAGGGCCGACATGGGTGGGGCGGTGCTGGCGCCCTCAAATCGCAACGCGGGCAGCGCCACGGTGTTGGCGATGGTTTCGGCGTAGGGCGTTTGGATCCAGCCGTACTCGGGGTCGCAGCCAAAAGGGTCGCAGTCGCGCCCTGTCACGCCCCAACTGTTGAGGGTGCCGCTGCGATGGGTGGGTGCGCTGACCTGGGTGGCCTGGTTGTTCACTTGCGCGCCCGTGATGGACAGCGTGCCGCCCGCGACGATTTCGCTGTCCTGATTCAGCAGGCTCTGGCTGACGTTCAACTGCATGGAGCCACCGCTGCTGATGCGGGCGGGCTCGCTGCCCGTCATCACCGCGCGCTGAGTGGTCTGCGTGTGGTTGCTCCAGGCGTCAAAGCGCAGAAACTGGCCCTCCACGGTGGTCTTGAAATGGGCCACGCGCGTGGTGAGCTCCAGCCAGGGCGCGGCCTGGGCCTGCCACGCCGCCAGTGCCTGCGGGTCGGGCTGCTGGACCCAACCAAGGTCGGCGTCGGTGATGGCGCGCGGCATTTGCCCCGGCGCGTCCCAGGTGGGTGCTGCCATGCCGAAATGCGCCCAGATGGGAGAGTGGCGGCTGTAGGTGAAGGTGTCGCCCACGGCTTCCGAATACCCCGAATCGCCGAAGTCCCACCAGATCACATGAGCGGGCACATAGGGCAGTGCACCCAGGTAATAGGTTTTGAACGCAGGGTCGGCCCAGGCGCTGGACTTTGGCACCAGCCATTCGCGCCGGTAGGCGTCGTATTCGTTTTGTACGGCACCGCCGAGTGGCTTGGCCACGCGCCAGGCCACGTCTGTGGCATCCACCGAACCGCCCGGCGTGTAGTACACGGTGTGGTTCGTGCTGGCGTCGCTCACCAGTGTGTGATTGATGTGGTCGTTCGCATTGACCAGCACCGGCGTGCCGATGCTCAGGTTGCCCAGCGCCTCGATGCTGGCCGAGCGGTTCTCGATGCGCTCGTTGGCGCTCAACGCCATGTCGCCCGCGCTCAGCAACAGCGCGCCTTCGGTGTTGTGGATTTCATCGGCGGTGATCGCCAGGTTGTCGCGCGCGGCGATGACCGCGCCGTCTGCGTTGCGAACGCCCTGCGCCGCGATGTTCACCGCATCGCCGTAGGTGCGCGCACCGCCCGACTGGCTCAGCCAGCCGTTCACATCCAGCGTGAGCGCGCTGTGGGCATCGATCAGTCCCGCATGGTTCACGCCCAGCCCGGCTTCGGTCCCCACCAGGCGGATCTGGCCGGCGTACATGCCGCCGATGGCCGCCACGTCAAGGGCGAAGGCGGGGGGCGCTCCGGACGGTGTGGTGGCATGGATGCGGCCGGCATCCGCCGATACCTCGTTGGCGCCTGTGACCACCGTGAGCGCGTTGGCCCAGAGGCCGGCATTCACCTCCACAGCACGCGCCAGCACCAGCGCGTGATCGGTGGTGGAGGCGTCCAGCCCCAGGCCCTCAATGCGCACCCGCCCGCCCTGCACCCGAAAGCCTTCCAGTGCACCAGCGTTCATCACGGGGGCGCCGGTGGTGAGCGTGGCGCGGCTGGCGTTGATGAAGCCGCCGCCGTTGACGTTGATGCCGGCGGGGTTGGCGATGACCACCTCGGCGCGCTGGCCGCCCACTTCCACGAAGCCGTTCAACTGGCTGGGCTGGCTGCTGTTGACCTCGTTCAAGATCACGCGAGCCGGGCCGGCGGCGAGCCACGGGTTGCCCTGCACCCAGCCGCCGAGTTGGGTCTGCACATCGGTGCGGCTGTTGTTGAGGATGGCGCCTGGGCTGCCCACGTCGAACTGCCGGTAGACGTTGCGCGAGACACCGGCGGCGCTGGGCGTGGTGATGTTGACCAGGGGAACGCCATTGGGTGCGCTGAGCACGGTGGGGCGCAGGTTGCCGGGGGCTGCGGGGTCGGCGCTGATCTGGGCTTGCAGCGGCAGGCAAACGAGCAGCGAGGCGGCGGCGGCCGTGACGGTGCAGGTGGACGTTTTGCCCAGGCTGCGGGCGCATTCGGCAACGGCCATGCAGGCGCCGCGCGCGGCATTGAAAACGGTGCGGTGGTGGCTGCGGTTCATTGGGTTTCCCTGAAGGTGTTGTTCATTGATGCGTGCTCAGAAGCCGGTGGCGAGCCAGAAGCCCAGCGTGGCGTTGGCGGTGCGAAACCCGTCGGGCTTGTGCAGTGGCCAGCCGGCGAACAGCTCACCCTGCACACCACCGGCGCTGCCGCGCAGGCCGATCACGGCGCCGGTCAACCGCGTGCCCACGAGCCGCTGCGCGCTGGGGCCGCGCACCTGGCCGTGGTCCAGCCCCATGAAGGCCGACGTGCCGCTGTCGCCCAGCGACGTGGCCAGCTCGTTGCGCCAGACAAAGCCGCTGTCGGCGCTCAGGCTGCTTTCGCCGTCGAACCCGCGCACGGTGTGCCGCCCGCCGATGGCAAAGCGCTCTTGCGGTGCCAGCGGTGTGCGGTGGGTCTGTGCGCGCCACTGGCCATTGAGCTGCCAGGCCTGCGCGCCGAGCTTGAAAGGCCATTGCCATTGCGCGCTGGCCTGCACCAGCGCAAAGCGCGATGTGCCTTCGCCAAAGGCCTCTTCGGGCGCGCGCAGCGAGCCGAAGGCGCCGGTGCCGCGCCGGTAGCTCAGGTTCACATCCAGCGTGCCCGCGCCCACAAAGGCCCGGTGGCTCGCACCCAACTGCCAGCCGCCCACGCGGCGGCGTTGCACTTCCACCTCGGTGTCGTCGATGAAGTTGCGCGATTGCCGGGCGAACGCCTTCGCTTGCAGCGTGGTCTTGCCGGTGGCGTTGCGGTGTGCCAGCCAGGTCAGCGTGGCTTCTTGTGAACCCGTGTTGCCGCGGTAGCGGTAGTCCTGCGCCGCGCCCGCCACCGTCTGGTGGTAGCGGTGGCGGCTGCCATCCAAAGCGAACAGCGCCCGACCCCATGGCAGCGAGTAGTGCCACGAGCTGCCGCTGGTGCCGCGCGCGCCGGGGTCGCCGCCGCCCAGGCTGCCTTGCAGCCCCACATAGAACAGGTCGTTGAGCAAGAGCGGGTTGTCCACACTGAGCGTGGCGCTGCCCTGAAAACGCCCGGTGCTGCGCGAACCGCTGTCGTCCACACCCAGTTGAATCCTCAGGGGCTGACCGTGTTGCCAGTCGATCACCAGGTCGCTCAGGCCGGGTTCGTCGGCCGGCACGATGCGGATGTCGACTTGCACACCGGGCACGCGCTTGAAGTTCTCCAGCGCCTGTTCGATGTCGCGCAGGTTGAGCAGGTCGCCCGGCTGGGCGGGGAAGGCGGTTCGGGCGGAAGGGTTCGCCGCAGAAGGATCCACGAAGCGCACCTGCCGTATGCGCCCAGGCACCACGGTCAGCGCCAGGCGGCCCTGCGCCAGGTCTTGCGGCTCCACCATCACGCGGCTTGTCACAAAGCCACGCGCCACCAGTGCGTGTTGCGCGCGCTGCACCAGCACCCCGATCCCTGCGGCACCCAGGCAGCGGCGCAGCGGCCCGTCCAGGCCGTCGGGCGCGGTGAGTGCGTCCAGCACCCAGGCGAACGGGCTGGCGCCTGCGCCGTGCAGGTCGATCTGGTGAATGGTGAAACAGGGCGACTCGTCCACCGGCAGACGCGGTGCCGGCGAGGCTTGGGGTGTGTCCGGCCTCACCTCACGATCGGGGACCGCCAGTTCGCGTTGGCGCGCATCGCGCTCCTCGGCGCGGCGTTGTTCGGCAGCACTTTGCGAGGTGTCGCGTGCGTTCTGCGCGGTGGCGGTCCCTGCCCACAACGTTGCCGTGAACAGCGCCAACCCTGCCAGGCCGCGTCCTGGCCCGAAGGCCTTGCGTCGCTTCATTGTCCTCACCTGAATACTTTTGTATGTTTTTGAAAACACCGCGCATTCTGGCGAGAGCTTTTCAATATGAATACCTAAGTGTTGTATTGATGCTGCTTTGACACCTTTTGGCAGAAGAAAGGCGTGAAAAAGTCCCTGACTGGCCATCGGGTCTGGAGCTGGTCGGCAGGCTGAGACCCATGTGCTGGTTCAGGCTGGGCTGACAGAATGCGAGGCACCACCCAGGTCTCCCTGTTCACATGCCCACCACCCCCGAAGTCCTCATCAGCGAAGTCGGCCCGCGCGACGGTCTGCAGTCCGTCAAGGCCACCATGCCCACGGCGCACAAGCTGCTGTGGATCGACGCGCTCGTGGCCGCCGGCCTGCGCGAGATCGAGGTGGGCTCCTTTGTGCCGCCGTCGCTGCTGCCGCAGATGGCGGACGCGCCGGCCGTGGTGGCGCACGCCTTGCAGCACCCGGGCCTGACCGTGATGGCGCTGGTGCCCAACCGCCGCGGCGCCGAGGCTGCGCTGGCCAGCGGCGTGCACAAGATCACCTTGCCGGTTTCCGTGAGCGAGGCGCATTCACTGGCCAACGTGCGCAAGACGCGCGAACAGATGCTCGACGAACTGCGCGCGGTGCACGCGCTGCGCCGGGACGCCGTGCCCGGTGTGGCCATGGAAGTCGGGCTGTCCACCGCGTTCGGCTGCACGCTGCAGGGCGCGGTGGCTGAAGACGACGTGATCCGCCTGGCCGTGGCCTGTGTGGAAGCGGGGGCCGACGAGGTGGGCCTGTCCGACACCACCGGCATGGCCAACCCGGCCCAGGTGCGCCGCCTGTTCACGCGGCTGCGCGCCGAGCTGGGCGAGCGAGCGGGGGCGGCCCACATGCACAACACGCGCGGCCTGGGCCTGGCCAACTGCCTGGCCGCGTTCGATGTGGGCGTGCGCACGTTTGACGCCTCGCTCGGTGGCCTGGGCGGCTGCCCTTATGCGCCCGGTGCCTCGGGCAACGTGGTCACCGAAGACCTGGTGTTCATGTTCGAGGCCATGGGCGTGCGCACCGGCATCGACCTTTCAAAACTCATCGCCGCGCGCGAACCCCTCAAGGCCGGCCTGCCGGGCGAACCGGTCTACGGCATGACGCCCGAAGCCGGCTTGCCCAAGGGCTGGCCCACCCACCCAACACCATGACAAAACTTCCCTTTGAGGGCCTGCGCGTCGTCGAATTCACCCACATGGTCATGGGCCCCACCTGCGGCATGGTGCTGGCCGATCTGGGGGCCGAGGTCATCAAGGTCGAGCCGCCCGCGGGCGACAACACGCGCCGCCTGCTGGGCTCGGGCGCCGGTTTCTTCCCGCTGTTCAACCGCAACAAGAAGAGCCTGGTGCTGGACCTGCAGACCCCCGAAGGGCGCGAAGCGGTGCTCAAGCTCATCGCCACCGCGGACGTGGTGAGCGAGAACTTCAAGCCCGAGACCATGAAGAAGCTGGGCCTGGATTACGCGAGCCTCAAGACACTCAATCCGCGCCTGATCTACGTGAGCCACAAGGGTTTTCTGCCCGGTCCTTACGACCACCGCACCGCGCTCGACGAGGTGGTGCAGATGATGGGCGGCCTGGCCTACATGACCGGGCGCCCGGGCGATCCGCTGCGCGCGGGCTCATCGGTGAACGACATCATGGGTGGGCTGTTCGGCGCCATCGGTGTCATGGCTGCGCTGAGCGCGCGCGAAAAAACCGGCGAGGGTTGCGAGGTGCAAAGCTCGCTGTTCGAGAACAACGTGTTCCTGGTGGCGCAGCACATGATGCAGTTCGCTGTGACCGGCCAGCCCGCTGCGCCCATGCCCGACCGCATTTCGTCCTGGGGCATCTACGACGTCTTCAAGGTCAGGGACGACGAACAGATTTTTCTGGCCGTGGTGAGCGACACGCAGTGGGCCATCTTTTGCGAGGCGTTTGGTTACCAGGACCTGCGCGACGATCCGCGACTGCTGGGCAACAACAACCGTGTGCGCGCCCGGGACTGGCTTATCCCGCAACTGCGCGCGCGGCTCGCCGAGCACAGCAAGGCCGAGCTGGCGGCGGTGTTCGAGCGCCACGGCCTGCCGTTCGCGCCCATTGCCAAACCCCACGAGCTGCTGGACGACCCCCACCTGCTGGCCACTGGTGGTCTCGCGCCCATCACCCTCACCGACGGTGACACCGCCGGCCAGACCGCACAGACCGTGCTGCTGCCGCTGGCCATCGACGGCGAACGCCTGGGCGTGCGCCACAGCCCGCCCCGGTTGGGTGAACACAGCGCCGAATTGCTCGCCGAACTCGGCTATTCGGCCGAAGACGCCGCCCGCCTGAGCCAGACGGTGACAAAAGCCGCCTGAGAAGTCATCAATGCAGGCGTAAACAGCATGGGTTCAACACGGTTTGTGGGGTAATCTGCCCCGGTGGACAAACTCAAACAACTCGAAACCTACGCGTCGGTGGCCACCCGCGGCAGCTTGACCGCCGCCGCCAAGGCCGAGGGGGTGGCGCCCGCCATCATCGGCCGCCGGCTCGACGCACTGGAAGCCCGTCTCGGCGTGAAGCTCATGGTGCGCACCACGCGGCGCATCACCCTCACCCACGAAGGCAGCGCGTTCCTGGAAGACTGCCACCGCCTGCTCACCGACCTGGCCAACGCCGAAGCCAGCGTGAGCGCGGGCGGTGTGAAGGCCAGCGGGCACCTGCGCATCACCGCGCCGGCCGGCTTTGGCCGCCGCCACGTGGCACCGCTGGTGCCGCACTTTCGCGAACTGCACCCCGAGGTGACGATCTCGCTCAACCTGAGCGACCGCGTGGTGGACGTGGCCGGCGAGGGCTACGACTGCGCCGTGCGCGTGGGCGACCTGCCCGACTCTTCGCTGGTGAGCGTGCGCCTGGCCGAAAACCGCCGTCTGTGTGTGGCCACGCCGCGCTATCTGCAGCACCACGGCAAACCGCAGACACCGGCCGACCTGGTGCGCTTTGACTGCCTCACGCTGTCCAGCGACGCCTCACAAACCCGGGGCTGGGCCTTCGCCATGCCCGGCGAAGCGGGCGAGACCACCATCACCCACCTGCGCCCCGGTGGCCCGCTGGACTGCACCGACGGCCAGGTGCTGCACGAGTGGTGCCTGGCCGGCTATGGCATTGCGTGGCGCAGCACCTGGGAGGTGGAGGCCGACATCGCGGCCGGGCGGCTGGTGAGCGTGCTCGACGATTTCGCCGCGCCACCCAACGGCATCTTTGCGCTGTTTCCGCAGCGCAAACACCTGGCGCTGCGCGTGCGCCTGTGGATCGATTTCCTGAAGCACGAGTACGCGCGCCCCGAGTTCTGGAAAAACTGAAGCCAGCTCAGGCGGCCTTGGGGCGCCGCACGGCGCGCACCTTGCCGCTCATGCCGCCGCCGCAATAAAACAGGTCGGCCCCGTCGGATTCCAGCCCGCTCACGCCGGTGCCGGCGGGCATCTCCAGTCGCTCAAGCACCTCGCCACTGTGGGGGTCGATGCGGCGGATGTCGCTCTCATCGCCCTCCCAGGTGCCGTGCCAGAGTTCGCCGTCGACCCAGGTGACGCCGGTGACGAAGGCGTTCGATTCGATGGTGCGCTGGACCTCGCCGGTGGCCGGGTCGATCTGGTGGATCTTGCGGTCGCGGTACTGGCCCACCCACAGGCTGCCTTCGGCCCAGGTGAGGCCGGAGTCGGCGCCGTGACCGGGTGCGGGGATGGTGTGCAGCACCTGGCCGGTGGCCGGGTCGATCTTGTCGATGCGCGCTTCGGCAATCTGGTACAGGTGTTTTCCATCGAAGGCGGTGCCGGCGTCGCCCGCGCGATCCAGCGTGCGGGTGGTGTGGCCGGTGGCGGGGTCGAACGCAATGATGTGTTCGCCCACCGAGGCCCAGACGTGCCTGCCGTCGTGCGTGACGCCGTTGACGCGTTCTGCGCCGTTGAAGGGACCGTATTCGCGCACGATTTCGGCGGCGCGTGGCTTCACGTTTGGGGAGGAGGGGGCGGTGGTGCTGCTCATGGTGGGACTCCTGTGGATGGTGCTGGTGGTCAGCGCCTGACGTGCACTTTAGGCAATCGGGAGCGCAGCGGGGAGTAACAAGATCGTCGTGAATCCGGCCAGCGGCGGCGCGAGCCAGCGCTGCGCGCGCGCCTGGCCGATGGCGCGCACCCGGCCCTGTGCCTGCAGCTCGGCGAGCGCACGTTGCACCGTGCGCTGGCTCTCGCCCAAGGCCAGCGCCAGCGCCGAGGTGGACCAGGCTGCACCGTCGGACAGCAAGGCCACCAAAGCGGCCTGATCGCCGTCGAAGGGGGGCTTCAGCAGCACGACGGCGCGCCGGTCCAGCGGCACCAGGGCAAAGCCGCGCTCGGTGGCTTCGATGCGGGCCCACGGCCTGACCAGCGCACGCAGCCGCCCGATGTCCACCCGCAAACGCGCGCGGTGGGTCTCGTCGGGGCGGCGGGTGCGAAACGCCCCGGCGATCAGCGCTTCGCGAGGCACGTCGCCCGGCCAGGCTTGCGCGAGTGCGCAGGCCAGGGCAAACAGCACCGGTCGGCGTGCCAGCGCCACCCAGGCAGAGCCGCTGCCCAGGCGGTGGCGGCAGGCGTCGATCACGAGCGTGTTCAACGCCAGCAGCGCCGCCACGTCATCCAGCTTCAGCGCCTGCTCGCCGCCCGGCGCGTGGCGGCGGGCCGCAGGCTGCGCCAACGTGGCCAGTGCTTGCTCCACCTCGGCTTGCAGCGCCGGCACGCCCGAACGTTGCGCCGCTGCCTGCGCGCGCAACAGTGCCTCGCGCGCCTCGCGCAGGCGCAGCGAACGCAGCGCCAGTTCAGCGGTGATCAGCGCCGCGACAGACGCCATGGCCGGCGGCAGGCCGTGTGCATCGATGTGTGACAGCGCTTCGGCCGCTTCGCCCAGCCGACCGATCAACAACAGCCGGCGCACCGCGATCAGCCTTGCCTGCTGCGCGTTGGCGTGGTCGTTGTGCGCATGCAGCGTGGCGGCGGCCTCGTGCAGCGCACGGTCCGATCCACCCAGTTCGCGCATGGCCAGCGCCACCTCGGCCCCGGCCACCACACAGCGTGCGCGTGCCCGCACCTCGTGCGCACCAAAGCCCCGGGCCGCGCGCCGAAGCAGATCGCGCGCCCGCGCGAGTTCGCCGAGCTGGGCCATGGCGATGCCGCGCAAGGCCAGCGCCGGCGGGTCGTCGCGCAGGGCCACGCGCTTGAGTGCGCCGAGCGCGTCGCCAGCGGCCAGCGCCCGCGCCGCGGCGGTGATCAGGGAATCCATGGCCACAGGCTACACCGGGCGGTGTCCCGGGCCTGTGCGGGCCCCCGTCGTCGTGCAAGCACGGGGTCGGAACTTCCCGCCACCGCACAGCGTCCCACAGGCCTCTTCAACTTCCCAAGGCAAGGCATGCACAACCCAGGCACGCGCGGGTTCAGCCGCCGCCAGTGGCTCACCACCGCGACCGCATCGCTGGCGCCGCTGGCGTGGCCCGCGCTGGCCCAGCCAGGCGCCGCCCCAACCCATTCGCGCCGCATTCCATCGAGCGGCGAAGCCGTTCCGGTGATCGGGCTGGGCAGCTGGATCACGTTCAATGTGGGCAACGACCCAAAGGCTCGCGACGCCTGCGCCGAGGTGGTGCGTGCGTTCTTTGCAGCCGGCGGGCGCGTGATCGACAGCTCGCCCATGTACGGCTCGTCGCAGCCCGTCATTGGTCACGCGCTGGCCCAACTGGGCCGAACAGACCAGCTGTTTTCTGCCGAAAAAGTCTGGGTGGGTGACGCGGCGCGCGGTCCCGCGCAGATGGAGGCGTCGCGCGCGTTCTGGGGTGTGCCGCGCTTCGACCTGATGCAGGTGCACAACCTGCTCTCGTGGGAGCAACACCTGCCGCGCCTGCAGGACATGAAGGCGGCCGGGCGGCTGCGCTACGTGGGCATCAGCACCTCGGAAGGCCGGCGCCACGCCGAGCTGGAACGCATCATGCGCACCCAGCGGATCGACTTCGTGCAGCTCACCCACAACCTGCTCGACCGCGAGGTCGAGCAGCGCCTGCTGCCGCTGGCGCAGGAGCGCGGCATCGCGGTACTCGTCAACCGGCCCTTTCGCCAGGGCGCCTTGCTCGACCAGCTCGCGCGCCACAAACTGCCGGGCTGGGCGGCCGACATCGGCTGCGACAACTGGGCCCAGGTGGCGCTCAAGTTTGTGGTGTCCCACCCCGCTGTGACCTGCGCCATTCCCGCCACCAGCCAGGTGGCCCACCTGCGGCAAAACATGGCCGCTGCCTCGGGGCCCATGCCCGACGCCGCCCTGCGCACCCGCATGGCGCGCGACGTCGCGGCGCTGTGATCCAGCTTCTCAGCGGGGCACAGCCGTGAGCGAGTGGTGGACCTACCGCCCCGAGGACTTCCTCATGTTCGCGCCAAGCACGTGGTGGCGGTTGTTCGAACTGCACAACCAGGCGCTGTGGCCGGCCCAGGGTCTGGTGGTGCTGTTGGGCTTGGCCATCGCGGTGGGCCTGTGGCTCGGCCATCCGTTTGCGCTTCGTGGTGCTGCGGCGTTTCTGGCCTTGAGCTGGGTCGTCGTGGCGTGGGCGTTTCTCTGGCAACGCTACGCGGCGATCAACTGGGCAGCCACCGGCTTTGCCTGGGCCTTCTGTGTTCAGGCATTGGGGTTGTTGGTCCTGTCGACACGGGCCCTGCACATGCAGGCGTCCCGGCCCGCCCGCTGGGTGGGTGTGGGCCTCGTGCTTTGGGCCGTGCTCGCGCATCCCGTGCTGGCCCCGCTGCTGGGGCGACCGTGGGCACAAGCCGAGGTGTTCGCCCTCGCACCCGATCCCACCGCCATCGCCACGCTGGGCGTGCTCTTGTGCGCCGATGCCGGGTCGCGTGTCACGCGTGCGTTGCTGGCGGTGTTGCGTGTGGGCGCGTTGTTGTGGTGCGCCGTGAGCGGTGCGACCCTGGCCACCATGGGATCGGCGCAGGCTGGGGTTTTGCTGGTCGCGATGGTGGTGGCCACCGCCGCGCCGGCATGGGCCCGCGCCCGCACCTCAGGGCGCTTGCACAGTGGTCAGCGCAAGAAGAAACGCAACGGCGCCAGCACGATCTGAGGAAACAGCACCAGCAACAGCAGCACACCGAGTTGTGCCGCCAGGTAGGGCAGCACGGCGCGGATCACCGATTCCAGGCGCTCTCGTGCCACGCCGGCCACCACGTTGAGCACCGTGCCCACCGGCGGGGTGATGAGCCCGATGGCGTTGTTCATGATGAACAGCACGCCGAAATACACCGGGTCGATGCCGGCCATGCGCACCACCGGCATGAGCACCGGCGCCAGGATCAGGATGGTGGGCGCGAAGTCCAGCGCCGTGCCCACCACCACGATCAGCAGCATGATCACCAGCAGCAGCAGGGTGGGTGAGCCCACCAGCGGTTGCAGCAGGTCGGCCACCACCATGGGGATGTTGGCCGCCGCGATCAGCCAGGCCGTGACCTGCGCTGCGGCGACCAGGAACATCACCACGGCCGAGGTCTTGCCGGCGGCCAGCAGCAAGGCGTAGAGCTGCGACACCCGGAGTTCGCGGTAGACCACGAAGCCCACGAACACGGCGTAGAACACCGCCACCACAGCGGCTTCGGTGGGCGTGAAGTAGCCGCCTTTCAGACCACCGACGATGAGCACCGGCAGCAGCAAGGCCCAGAAGCCCGCCAGGGTGGCCGACCAGCGCTCCTGCATGCTGGCCCTTTCGCCGCGCGGCATGTTGTCGCGTCTGGCTTGAAACATCCAGGTGCCCACCAAGGCGATGGCCATCAACAGGCCGGGCACGATGCCGGCGAGAAACAGGCTGGTGATGGACACATTGGCCACCACGCCGAACATCACAAAGCCGATGGACGGCGGGATGATGGGCGCGATGATGCCGCCCGAGGCGATCAGGCCCGAGGCGCGCGGCATGTTGTAGCCGGCCTTGCGCATCATGGGGATGAGCAGCGCCGCCACGGCGGCGGTGTCGGCAATCGCCGAGCCCGAGAGCGAGGCCATGATCACGCAGGCGAAGATGGCCACGTAGCCCAGGCCGCCCTTGAAGTGCCCCACCCACGCACCGGCCACACCCACGATGCGGCGCGAGATGCCGCCGGCGTTCATGAGCTCGCCGGCCAACACAAAAAACGGAATCGCCATCAACGGAAAACTGTCGGCGCCGGACAGCATGTTCTGCGCCAGGATCTGCGCGTTGAAGATGTCCATCCAGACCATCATGGCCATGCTGGAGACCATGAGCGCGAAGGCGATCGGCATGCCCAGTGTCATGGCCGCCAGCAGCGAAACGACGAAAACGAAAACAATCATGGGGTGGGCTCAGTCGGGGGCGGTGGGTGTGGGCTCCGCCAGCTCCTGGCCGCGGAGCAACTGCACGCTGTTGACCAGCGCCATCGCGCCGATCGACACGGCGCAGAGGTAGGCCACCGAATACACGACGGACAGCGACAGGCCGGTGACCAGGCCGATGTTGGCGACGTTGATGTCGTGCTGCAGGATCAGGCCCCAGAGCAACACGCCGCAGCAGGCCAGCACCAGCACCTGCCCCAGCAGCAGGGCGGCGCGGCGTGTGCGCCCGGTGAGACGGCGCACCACCATGTCCATGCCCAGGTGGCCACCCTCGCGCATGGCCACGATGGCACCCAGGAAGGTGAGCCAGATGAACATGAAGCGCGCGAGTTCTTCCGAGGTGTTGATGCCGGAGTCGAACACGTGGCGCAGCACCACGTTGCCGAACACCATCACGCACATGGCCGCCAGGCACAGCACCATGACGATTTCGAGTGACTTGAAGTACCAGTGGACGAGGGATTTCATGTCAGAACGCGAAGATCTTGCCGGGGTTCATCAGATTGTCCGGATCGATCGCGTGCTTGATCTGTCGCATGAGCGCCACCGGTGCATCGCCCAGTTCGTCGAGCAAAAAGCCCTGCTTGTGCAGGCCGATACCGTGTTCGCCGGTGCAGGTGCCGTCCATGGCGATGGCGCGCGCCACCAGCCGTGCATTGAGCGCCTCGGCCAGTTCCACCTCGTGCGCGCTGTCGCCGTCCACCAGCATCTGCACGTGAAAGTTGCCGTCGCCCACATGGCCCACCATGGGCGCGATCAGGCCTGACCGCTGCAGATCGGCGGCGGTCTCGTTCACGCAGTCGGCCAGGCGAGAAATGGGCACACACACATCGGTGACCACGCTGCGGCAACCGGGGCGCAGCTGCAGCGCTGCAAAGTAGACGTTGTGCCGTGCCTCCCACAAACGCGTTCGCTCTTCGGGTGTGCGCGACCACTGGAAGCTTTCGCCGCCGAGATCGCCCACCACCGCCTCCACGAGTTCGATCTGCTCGCGCACACCGGCGTCGCTGCCGTGGAACTCGAAGAACAGGTGGGGCTGCTCGGGCAAACCGGTCTTGCTGTAGCCGTTGAGCGCGCGGATGGCCACCGGGTCGACGAACTCGCAGCGCGCGATCGGCACACCCACCTGGATGGTCTGCACCACCGCCTGCACGGCGGCGTCGATGCTGGGAAACGCACACACCGCGGCCATGATGCTCTCGGGCAGCGGGTGCAGTTTCACGGTCGCTTCGACCACCACGCCCAGCGTGCCCTCGGAGCCCACAAACAGGCGCGTGAGGTCGTAGCCCGCAGCGCTCTTGCGCGCGCGCTGTGCGGTCTTGATGAGCTGCCCATCGGGCGTGACCACCGTGAGGTTGACCACGTTCTCGCGCATGGTGCCGTAGCGCACGGCGTTGGTGCCGCTGGCGCGCGTGGCACACATTCCGCCGATGGTGGCGTCTGCCCCGGGGTCGACCGGAAAGAAAAGGCCCTGGTCGCGCAGCGCGGCGTTGAGCGCCTTGCGGGTCACGCCGGGTTGCACGGTGGCGGTCTGGTCGTCGCCGTGAACCTCGACGATCTGGTCCATCTGCTGCAGGTTCAGCGTGATGCCGCCCTGGGTTGCCAGCGTGTGGCCTTCGAGCGATGAGCCCGCGCCGTAGGGCACCAGCGGCACGCGGTGCTCGCGGCACAGCCGGACGATGGCCACCACCTCGTCGGTGCTGCGTGCAAAGGCCACCGCGCCGGGTGGCATGGCCGCGAAGATGGACTCGTCTCGGCCGTGGTGATCGCACACGGCCGCACTGGTGGACAGCCGATCGCCCAGCAGGGCGCCCAGGCTGTCCAGCAGCCCGGGGGACAAGGTGACGGCGCTCACTTACTTGGCCGTGCCGCGGACCTTGGCGATCTCGCTGCGCACCAGGGTCATGAATTCGGGCCCGATTTTTTCCAGGTGCGGTGCAATCGCTGGCGGCACACGGTCCCGGATGGCTTGCAGGTCGGCCGGCGAGAACTGCGTGACCTGCACGCCCTTGTCCTTCATGCCTTGCAGCGCGTTGCCCGCTTCGGCGGCGGTGGACTTGCGCTGGAACGCTGTGGCGTTCTTGGCGGCGGTGTTCATGGCTGTCTGCTCGGCGGGCGAGAGGCTGTCCCAGTACTTTTTGGACACCGCGAAGATCAGCGGTGAATAGACGTGGCCCGAGAGCGTCATGTACTTCTGCACTTCATAGAAGCGCTGGGTGTACATCAACACCACCGGGTTTTCCTGGCCGTCAAAAGCCTTGGTTTCCAGCGCCACGAAGAGTTCGGACCAGGGCAGTGGCGAGGCGTTGGCGCCGATGGCCTTGAAGGCGTCGAGCGTGAGCGGGTTCGGCTGGGTGCGCAGCTTCAAGCCCTTCAGATCGTCCAGCGTGTTGACCGGGCGCCTGGAGTTGGTGATGTGGCGAAAGCCGTTTTCCCACCAGCCCAGCACGTGGATGCCCACGGCGGACAGCTTGGCGTTGAGGTGTGCGCCCACCGGACCGTCGAACACCGCGTGGGCTTCGGCTTCGGTGTTGAAGAGAAAGGGCACGTCCTGGAAGCCGAGCTCTTTCACCTGCCCCAGCATGGCCAGCGCGCTGCCGGTGTAGAACTCCTGCACGCCGCCTTGCAGCGCTGCGAGCATTTGCGGGTCCGGGCCGAGCGCCTGGTTGGCGATGACCGAGATCTTCATCTTGCCGCCGCTGGCCTTGTCCATCTCGGCGGCGAACTGCTTCGCCGCCTGCCCGGCCGGGTGGGCGTCGGCCAGACCATGGCCGAAACGCGCAGTGCGCGCCTTGAAGTCCTGCGCCATGGCGCTGGTGCCCAGCGCGGCCAGGGTCGTGAGGGCCATGGCGGCCAACAGTCGGTTGAGTCTCATGCGGTTGTCTCCTCTTGGGGGGCGGGTTGGTGGGACGGGTTTCTGGCCTGGATCCGGTTGCGCAGCAGGCCGATGCGCTCGATCTCGACTTCACAGACATCGCCGGGTTTCATGTAGAGGCGCGGCTCGCGGGCGTGGCCGATGCCCGCCGGTGTGCCGGCCACGATCAGGTCGCCGGCTTCCAGCGTGATGGCTTCGCTGATGGTCACGATCAGCGAGGCCACGTCGAACACCATGTCGCTGGTGTTGGCCGACTGCACCGTCTGGCCGTTGAGCCGTGTCTCCAGCCGCAGGCCGCGTGCACCGGGGGGCAACTCGTCGGCGGTGACCAGCCAGGGACCGAAGGCGCCGGTGCGGTCGAAGTTCTTGCCCATGGTCCACTGCGGCGTCTTGAACTGGTACTCGCGCACGCTGCCGTCGTTGAACACCGAATAGCCCATCACATGCGAGAGCGCGTCCTCCAGGCGGATGCACGAGCCGCCGGTGCCGATCACCGCCACCAGTTCGCCTTCGAAGTCCAGCGTGTCCGACAGGCCCGCGTGTTCCAGCGGTTCGCCGTGGGCGACCACACTGGTGTTGAAGCGCGAGAACAGCGTGGGGTAGGCCGGCTGCTCGAAGCCGCTTTCTTCCGAGTGGTCGCGGTAGTTCAGGCCCACGCAGATGATCTTGCGAGGCTCGGCCACCGGGGGCAGAAATTGCACCGCTGTGAGGTCCACCACCGGCTGCGCGCGCATGGCGCGGGCGGCCATGTCGAGGGCTGCCTGGCCCTGACGGATCGCTTGGTCCAGTGAACCGGGGTGGCCACTGGCGCCCTGCGTGGCCCCGTGCCAGGCACCGCTGGCGGGGTCTTGCACCGCCCAGCCCTCGCGCCCGTCCCGGTAAAAACGTACCAACTTCATTGCGTGCTCCTCTGTGTGTTCATGGGAGGGCACTCTACCAGTTGCGATGTATCGTTTGTTTAATAATCTATTCTTTGTTCATTGGTACATTCCCGCATAAAATCCGCCAGCCATGACCGCCACCACCAAACTCACCCAGGCCGAGACCGTCTGCCAGCGCATCCGCCAAGAGATCCTGGAGGGGCAACTGCTGCCCGGCACCAAGCTCAACATCAAGGCGCTGGAGCAGCGTTTCGAGGTCAGCCTGGGCGCCATCCGCGAGGCCTTGTCGCGGCTGGGGGCGGAAGGCATGGTCACCGCCGAGTCGCACCGGGGCTACCGTGTGAGCCCGGTCAGCAAGGAGGAGTTGATGGACCTCACCCGCACGCGCGTGGAGCTGGAGTGGCTGTGCCTGAGCAAGGCCATGCAGCACGGCGACGTGGAGTGGGAAACCGGCATCGTGGCCGCCGCACACCGCATGGAGCGGCTGCAGGAGACGCCCACAGAGGCCGAGGCCCGCAAGACCCCGGCGTGGAACCAGGCGCACGGCGCGTTTCACGAAGCCTTGGTGAGCGCCTGTCCCAGCGCCTGGTTGCTGCGCATGCGCGCGGTGCTGTATGCGCAGAGCGAGCGTTACCGCTTGCTCTCGGTGCCGCTGGACACCGACCACCACCGGGACGTGAAGAGCGAGCACAAACGGCTGATGGACGCGGTGCTCAAACGCGACGAGCCTGCCGCGCTCAAGGCGCTGGAAGAACACTTCTTCGCCACGGTGCAGATCATCCTGAGATCACCGCTGCTGAAGTGATTCCGGCCACCCGCGCTCAGGCGGGATCGCGTCGGCGCAAACTCGAAAAACCGTCAATCGCGCCCAGGGAGGCTCCCGCGATGCCTACAAGTTGCTCGATGGATGCGGAGCCCTCCACCCTCGTGGCAAAGTAGGCGGCGATCAGCCCGGACCCCAGCAGCACCAGCACCGCATACGCGCGCCGGCTGCGCTCTTTGATTTCTGCCAACAAGTAGGCTGTCATGAACGCCGCCATGAGCCACACCCCAACGCCGATGGCCTTGGGCAGCCACTCGGGCAACGGGTCGCCTGCGATCGAGCTGAAATAGCGTGAAATGCCGATCGAGCGCTCGGCCACCGATTCCACAACCTTGGGAAACAAGGCCAGTGCCACCAGCACCAGCGCCGCCGTGGCCAGAAATCCACCTGTGGCAACGGTCGGTGCACCGTTGGATTGCGCTTCGTTCATGTGTCAGGCGAGGTCGGTTCGTCGGTCTTTCAGGGGGGAGGTGCTGCGAGCCGCCGCCAGTGCGGAGCGAGACACAGACACCTGCAGCCATTCTTCACCCCGACCCCCTTGCGCCAGCACGCCGCCCATCGGCGCGCACACCGTGCTGAGCCCGCCGTAGGTGGTGTCACCCTCTTGCCCACAGGCATTCGCATAGGCCACAAACAGGCGGTTCTCCAGTGCACGTGCGGGCAGCAACACGTGTTGCACTTCATCGAAATCGAGCATGTTGGCGGTGGGCACGAGCACCATATCGGCCCCCTGCAGCGCGAGGCCGCGCGAGGGTTCGGGGAACTCGATGTCATAGCAGATCAGCAGGCCCAGGCGCCAGCCTTGCCAGTCGAACACCGCGGGTGCCTGTGGGCCGGGGCTGAACTGCGCGCGGTCGATGTCGCCGAAGAGGTGGGTCTTGCGGTAGTTGGCGATGCGCTGACCGTCGGCGTCGATGAACTGCACCGCGTTGTACGGCTTGCCTTGGGCGTTGTGTTCGGGGTAGCCATACACGATGGCGATACCGTGGCGCCGCGCGATGGTGCTCACCGCCTGCGCCAGCGCACCGTCCGCCGGCTCGGCGAGTTCGGCCACGGCAGGCGCGCCGATCTGGTAGCCGGTGAGCGACATCTCGGGGCACACCAGCAGCTCGGCGCCTTGCGCGCGGGCTCGGGAGGCGGTCGCATCGAGCCGCGCCAGGGCGGCGGCGGGGTGGGCCGCGTAGGGGCACTGCCAGAGCGCGAGGGTGAGGGTGTCGTGGGGCATGGTGGTGTGGGTGGAGGCTTCGACAGGCTCAGCCCGAACGGCGATGGGTTGAGCCTGAAAGTGGGTGGGCTCAGGCCACCAGGCCGGCAGCGAGCCGGGCCGCGCCCGCCAGCGTGGCTTCTTTGACCGCGCTGCTGGCCGTGCTCTCGGCGAGGTAGGCGGTGATGATCAGCGGCGCCCGGCCATGGGTGGGCCAGGTGATGCCGATGTCGTTGGCGTCGGTGGTGTTGGTGCCGGTCTTCTCGCCCACCCGCCAGCCGGCCGGCAGCCCGGCGCGCAGGCGCTTGTCGCCGGTGGTGTTGGCCGCCAGCCATTGCTGCAGGCGTTCGCGCGAAGCGGGCGAGAGTGCGTTGCCGAGCAGCAGCTTGTGCAGGGTGAGCGCCATGGCGCGCGGCGTGGTGGTGTCGAGCAGGGCGGCGGCGGTGCCGGCGTTGAGCTCGGTCTCGCGGCGGTCCAGGCGCGTGGTGCTGTCGCCCAGTTCGCGCGCATAACGCGTGAGCGCCGCCGGGCCGCCAAAGCTGTCGAGGATGAAGTTGGCCGCGCTGTTGTCGCTGGTGGTGAGGGTGGCTTCGCACAGGTCGCCGAGCGTCATGCCTTCCGCGGTGTCGGCAAATCGCTCGGTGACGGGCGACCAGGTGACGAGATCGCCCTTGGCATAGATGATGCGGCGGTCCAGCGAATCCTGGCCCCGGTCCACCCGCGCCAGCACCAGCGCACTGGCCAGCAGCTTGAAGGAGCTGAGCATCATGAAACGTTCGTCCATCCGGTGGCCGTGGAGCTGGCCGGTGGCGGTGTCGAGGATGGTCACACCCAGGCGGCCCTGGGCGGTGGCTTCCAGTTGCTGGAGTTGTGCGGGCAGGCTGGACGCGGCTTGAGCGCGCGTGGGCACGAAAACGAATGGGCTGGCCAGGGCCAGCGCGGCGGCGGTCGAGAAGTGGCGTCGTTGGATCATGGTGCGCACTCTAGCGGGGCTTCGACCTGTCAACGGGCTCCGTTCAAACGGTTACGCCCTGCTGCGTCAGTCCGGCAGCGCCATGGGCCCGAGCTCGGCGAACACATCGCCCGGCCCGGGGTTGTCCGCGTGCGTGCGGCCACCCAGGTGTTTCACGATGCCCCACACCGCATTGAGCGAGGTCTGCACCGCACCCTCGACCCAGGCGGGCGTGAACGACACGTCGTCACCGGCGATGAAGATGCCGCGCTCGGCGGGCGCAAACCCGTCCTGCATGAAGTGGCTGTACATGCGGTGGTTGTAGCGGTAGTGGCCGGGCAGCGCGCCCTTGAAGGCGCCGAGGAAATGCGGATCGGCTTCCCACGACACGCTGATCGGGTCGCCAATGATGTGGCTCGCAATGTCCACGTCGGGGTAGATCTTTTTCAAGGCCGAGAGCGCGAGCTGTACGCGCTTTTCGGAGCCGTGCGGCAGCATCTTCAGCGCGTCGCCCATCCAGGCGTAGCTCAGGCAGATCACGCCAGGTTGGTCCGGGCCGTTGTCGAACAGGTAGGTGCCGCGCGTGAGCCGGTCGGTGAGCGTCATGCCCAGGGTGGGCCAGCCGTTGGCCTTGAGGTCGTTCCAGAACGGGCGGTCCACCATCACAAAGGTTTTGGACGACTGCATGTAGCGGGTGCGGTCCAGCGCCATCCAGTGCTTCTGCGAAAACAGCGACTCCTCCACCGCGATCTGCGTGGTCAGCAGCCAGCTCTGGCAGGTGGTGAGCACGGCGGGGTAGGTCTGGGTGTTGCCCCAGGTGTCGGTGACGGCGAACTTCTGGCCCGCGGCGCGGCTGATGGCCGTGACGCCGGCGCGCGGAGCGCCCTGGTGCAGGCTGGCCAGCGTGGTGCCGGCGGGCCAGTGGCGCATTTCGTGGGCGGCGGGTGTGTGTTGCCACAGGCCCAGCGGCACCTGCTGCACGCCGCCCACGATCAAGTGCTGGTTCTCGTCGCAGCCGGTGAGCACCACGCGCAGGATCTCCAGCATGGAGTTGGGGAAGTCGGAGTCCCAGCCGCCGGTGCCGAAGCCGACCTGGCCAAACACCTCGCGGTGGTGAAACGAGAGCTGGGCGAATGCTTTGGAGGTGGCCACGAAGTCGTAGAAGGTGCGGTCGTCCCACAGCGGCACGAGTTCGTTCCACAGGGCTTTGAGTTTCACCACGTCGCGTTCGCGCAGCGCCTGCTGCAGGCCGGTGAAGCCGGCGCCTTCTTCGAGCGCCTGTGCCCAGGCCTCGGCCACTTCGCTGAACAGCGGCGGCAGATCGGCCAGCGAGCGCGCCCAATGCGTCTGGCCTTCGAGGTCCACCACGGTGCAGCCGGCTGCCGGTGTGAGCGGGTTGGGGAAGGGCTGCGACTTCAAGCCGAGCCGGTTCACGTAGTGAAAGAAGGCCGTGCCCGAGGCCGGAAAGCGCATGCCGCCCAGCTCCGCCACCACACCTTGCCCGCCCTCAAAGGTCTGCGAGCGCAGCCGCCCGCCCATGCGCGAGGCTTCATACAGCACCGGCTTCAGGCCCAGCTTCATCAGCTCGTAGGCCGCCACCATGCCCGCCATGCCTGCGCCGACGATGGCCACCTCCTGCCCCAGGCGCTCGGGCGGCAGCTCACCCAGGCCCTGCGGGTGGGCGATCCAGTCGTCGAAGGCGAAGGGAAAATCGGGGCCGAAAACGGTGACGGGTGCGTCTGCGCTGCGCAGGGACATGGGAGCCTCCGGGGTTCAGGCCAGGCTGCTCAGGAGCCAGAGCGCCGTGCCCCACATCATGAGCGCAACCATGCCGTCCAGCGCACGCCACACGTGCAGCGAATTGAGCCGGCGCCCGAGCCAGAAGGCGGCCACGCCCAGCGCCAGGAACCACACAACCGACCCCGCGGCCGCACCCAGGCCAAACACCGTGCTGCCCTGGCCATACGCCAGCGAGGCGGTGCCGATCAGCACGGCGGTGTCGAGCCAGGCGTGCGGGTTCAGCCACGAAAACGCCAGCGCCGACAACACGGCCTGGCGGCGCGAGACCGGCTCGGCCACCACGGCGTTGTCGCCTTCGATGGCCACCGCACGCGGGTGCAGAAACCGCTGAAACGCCTGCCAGCCGTAGACCGCCAGAAACAGCACGCCGGCACCCACGAGCGCACCCATGAGCTTGTCCGACATGCCACCGAGCTGCGCCAGACCCAGCACGCCCAGCGAGATGAGCGCAATGTCGGCCACGGCGCAGACCGCCACCGTGAGCCACAGGTGCTGGCGCTGCAGGCCCATGCGCAACACATGCGCGTTTTGCGGGCCGATGGCCATGATCAACGAGATGCTCAGCACCATGCCGGCGGTGAAGGTGGGGAAAGCGAGGGTCATGACGAGAAGCTCCGGGAATCTGGCGTGCCCGCTCGGGAGTGGCGGGTGAATGGTGTGGAGTGTGCTAGTTTGCGTTGTTCGATTAAACATAATCAATTAGAAATTTGATTGATCAAATTTTTCTTGATAGATGGGGGTGGCGAGGCCACTTGTTACCTGATGTATCCTCCTCGCGCAGGCGCTGGCCCCCCGCCAGGCAAACACAACCAAGGATCCGAATGAGCATCGTCTTTCGTTGGCTGGTGGCGGTCATCGCGCTGATGGCTCTGGGCGCGTGTGCACCCTTTTACAAACCCCTGGCATCCGAGGAGCGGGCGCGGATCAAGGAAGTCGACCTGCGTGTCGTGGTGGCGCAAGAGACCTTCATGTTCACCGCGCAGAGTTCCAATGTGAGTGCGGCGCTGGGGGGCGGACTGATCGGCGCGCTGATCGACTCATCGGTCCAGCGATCGAGGCAGAAGGACATGGCGTCGCAGATCCAGGCCACGGTGGGTCCGTTGCTCGACGTGGACTACCGCGCCGAAGCCACAGCCGCGGTCAATGCGCTCCAGCAGACCACCGCCTTTCCGCTGAAGCTCAGCTCGGCCCAGCTGCTCGCGGGCATGCCCGGCCGACGCGATCACGAGGCACGCATCGCGGCCACGGGCAAATCGCCTGCTTACCTGCTCATGTGGGTTCACTACGAAATCGCGGCCGACCTGAGCGTGTTCAGCACGCGCAGCACGGTGCAACTCTGGCAGGACGGCAAGCCCGAATCGACCTACCGTGCCGGTGTGGTCCACCAGACCCGATTGGCCAGCGGCACCCGCGAAGCGCTCATGAAACGCCTGACCGATAACCAGGGCAGCCGGCTGCGAGCGCTGATGCGCGAATCGATGCAGGAGAGCTTGCGCATGGTCGCCGCCGATCTGGCCGTTGCACCAGCCGCCAGCGCGGCCCGCAGTGGGCCACTTCGCGCGGCCAGCGTCTGGACGCAGGGCGTCTGGGTACCTGTCAAGGACATGAGGCTCATCGACGAAACCCCTGCGCGGCAGTTTCTCCGCAACGAAGAGGGCGCGCTCTTGTCCATCGGCACGGAGATCGAATCATGAAGTTGCCTGGTTGCCACGCGCTGGTGGTGTGTTTGTCTTTGCCACTCGCCGCCCATGCCCTGACCGACGACGAGCCGCTGCCCATGCGCTACGAAGAGCCCGTCCAGGCGGGCGCGCCCGCTTCGCCAGGCACGGCCGGTGCTGCAAACGCCGTGCGGTTGGTGGATGGCTGCGCGCTGTATGTGACCCAGGTGGAGGACCTGCGTCGTTATCCCGAATATGTCGGCAACGTCAGTTTTGCGATGCCCGGCCCCCTGTCCACGCCGCTGTTCATGCAGTCCATTCGCGGCGCCAGTGGGCGCGACTGGACCGTTGAAGCGCTCAAGACGCTCAAGGGGCGCGGATTCCAGCCGCACATCGGAGAGAAGCCCGCTGGAGCGGTCAAGGCCCAGGCGGTCGTTGCCGTCGACCTCCAGCTGGCGCACACTTGGTCGGCGGGCCTCAACCTCCTGTCCCACGTGGTGCTGCGCGCGCGCTACCCCAATGGCGGCTCCGAGGAGGTTCGCCATTACCACGGCTTGGGCACCAAGCTGAACTGGGCCAACGGCAACGGTGAGTTCATGACCACGCTCAACCACGCCATGACGGACGCCTTGTCGGGCCTGGCCGCGGACGCTGCGTCGGTGTGCTCGGGCCAAAAACTGGCGGCACAAACGCCCGGGGGTTGACCTGCGCGGCATCACCCCAGCCGCCGCGTCTGCGAAGGCGTCTCGCCAAACAGCGCCTTGTAGTCCTTCGAGAAGTGGCCCATGTGCCAGAAGCCCCAGCGCGCCGCTGTGTCGGCAATGGTGGATGAGCCGGGCGCTTGTTCGCGCAGCGCGCGGCGCACGGCGTTGAGTCGCACCGTGCGCAGGTAGGTGGCGGGGCTGGTGCCCAGGGTCTCCTGAAAACCGTTTTGCAGGGTGCGCCGCGTCACGTGCAGGCGGGTGCACAGCTCGGCCACGCTCAGCGGCTGCTCCGGGTGTTCGAACACCAGCTCGCGCACCTTGCGCACCAGCTCCTGGCGGCGCAGCTGGCGGGGGTTCACGGCTTCGCTCAGGGTCTCGGGCATCACCACGTCGCACAGCACGGTGAGCAAGGCTTCGCGGAGCGTTCGCCTGCTGGCTTCGTGGTGCAGGGCTTCGGGCTGTTCCTGCAGGCAGCGCAGCACCTCGCGCACCATGCCGGCGAGCCGGTAGCGCTGTAGCGCGGTGAGGGTTTGCACGCGCGGTGCGCCGGCCCAGTGCTCGGGCCAGGGCTGCTGGTGCAGGGCCTGCACGTGGTGCGCGAGCTGTTCGGTGTCGATCACCATGCCGTAGAGGCCGTGGCCGGCCGGCACCTGCAGATCGAACGGTTCTTCGCCGCCGGCCAGCATGAGCTGCAGGCCGTGTGAAGGGCGGCCCATGAAGCGTAACCCGGTGCCGGCCTCGGGCACCGCCAGGCCCACCCACACGCCGCCTGGCCACGGGCGGCAGCGCTGGCTGGTGGCACAGGTGGCCAGCTCCTCGAACACCTGCAGGCCGTGGTCGACCAGCTCGCGCACCTCGCCGGTGAACGCGCCGGGCGAGGTTTGTTCGTAGTGTTGTTCCCACGACGCCAGATTGCGCGCGTGGATGTCCACGTCCTGCGCGCGTTTGACGCGAAAGCAGGCGGTGGCAGTGTCTGGCTGCACCAGCATGGCGCGCTCCTTCCCGGCGGTTTCCCAACCAGCCCCGCGCATCAAGTTTCATGCCACCGCCTGCCCCGACCCGGTGCGCTATCCCGAATCGGAAAAAACGCCATGGGCGCCGCACCGCTTGCCCAATCGGGATACCACCGCGCGCAGCGGATTGCACAAGATCCCAGCCGGGCTGCCCGAGCCGTTTCGGGTGCCATCCAACCTTGATGCGAGCAACAACATGTCAACAACACCCAAGCTGGTCTCGCGGGACCTCAAACCCGTGTTGGGCGCTTTCTCCCTGTGGGGCATTGCCGTGGGCCTGGTGATTTCGGGCGAGTACTTCGGCTGGAGCTACGGCTGGGCCAGCGCCGGCACGCTGGGCTTCCTGGTGGCCACGAGTTTCGTCGCGCTCATGTACACCACCTTCATCTTCAGCTTCACCGAGCTGTCCACTTCCATCCCGCACGCGGGTGGGCCGTTTGCCTACGCGCGGCGCGCCTTCGGACCCACCGGTGGTTTCATCGCGGGTTACGCCACGCTGGTGGAATTCGTGTTCGCGCCGCCCGCCATTTCGCTGGCCATCGGCGCCTACCTGGGGCTGCAGTTCCCCTCGCTCGATCCCAAGGTGGCGGCCCTGGGCGCCTACGTGATCTTCATCACCCTCAACGCGCTGGGCGTGGGCATTGCCGCCATGTTTGAACTGGTGGTCACGCTGCTGGCGGTGGGCGAGCTGCTGGTGTTTGCCGGCGTGGTGGCGCCGGGTTGGTCGCTGGCGAACTTCACCGCCAACGGCTGGGCCGGCTCCGACTCCTTCACCATGGGCACCTGGGCCGGCATCTTCGCGTCCATCCCGTTCGCCATCTGGTTCTTCCTGGCCATTGAAGGCGCGGCCATGGCGGCCGAAGAGGCCAAGGACCCGCGCCGCACCATTCCCATCGCCTACATCACCGGCATCCTCACCCTGGTGGTGCTGGCCTTCCTGGTGATGATCATGGCTGGCGGCGTGGGCGACTGGACCAAGCTCTCCAACATCAACGACCCGCTGCCCCAGGCCATGAAGATGGTGGTGGGCGAGTCCAGCGGCTGGCTGCACATGCTGATCTGGATCGGCTTGTTCGGGTTGGTCGCCTCCTTCCACGGGATCATTCTGGGCTACTCTCGCCAGATGTTTGCGCTGGCCCGTGCCGGGTACCTGCCGGCTTACTTTGCTGTGGTGCACCCGCGTTTCAAGACGCCGGTGCGCGCGCTCATCGGTGGCGGTGTGGTCGGCGTGATCGCGGTCTTCAGCGACCAGTGGGTCACCTTCGGCGGCCTGCCGCTCACCGCCAACATCGTCACCATGGCCGTGCTCGGCGCGCTGGTGATGTACATCGTGTCCATGGCCTCGCTGTTCAAGCTGCGCATGAGCGAACCCGCGCTGGAGCGCCCTTACCGCGCGCCGTTCTACCCCGTGTTCCCGGCCATCGCGCTGGTGTGTGGTGTGGTGTGCCTGGCGGCGGTGGTGTACTTCAACGCCATGGTCACCGCGCTGTTCCTGGGCCTCATGGTGCTGGCCTACCTCTACTTCTTCTTCACCAGCGGCCAGCGCGACGCAGCGCCCATGGACGCCATGCTCGGCACCGTGGAATGAACCTGGGGGTCACGCTCGGCACACACAGCCACCGCTTCGGCAGCCTGCGCGAGGTGATGGCCAAGGCCACGCCGCTGCGCTCGGGCGACTGCCTGGCCGGCGTGGCCGCCGCCACCGAGCAGGAGCGGGTGGCCGCGCGCTGGGTGCTGGCCGACGTGCCGCTGTCTGCGTTCCTCAACGAAGCGTTAATCCCTTACGAGGACGACGAGGTCACCCGGCTCATCATCGACAGCCATGACGCGCAGGCCTTCGCGCCCGTGGCCTCGCTCACTGTGGGCGGGTTCCGCGACTGGCTGCTGTCCGCCCAGGCCTCGCCCGAGGTGCTGCGGGCGCTCGCCCCGGGCCTCACACCCGAGATGGTGGCCGCCGTGAGCAAGCTCATGCGCAACCAGGACCTGATGTTGGTGGCCAAACGCTGCGAGGTGGTCACGCGCTTTCGCAACACGCAGGGCCTGCGCGGCCACCTCTCGGTGCGCCTGCAGCCCAACCACCCGACCGATGATCCGGCCGGCATCGTGGCCAGCATGATCGACGGCCTGATGCACGGCGCGGGGGACGCAGTGGTGGGCATCAACCCGGTGTCCGACAGCGTGCCCGACCTCGTGCGCCTCAACCACGTGCTGGCTGATGTGCTGGCGCGCGGCGAGATCCCCACGCAAACCTGCGTGCTCACCCACGTGACCAACACCATGCAGGCCATGGCCCACGGCGCGCCGGTGGACCTGGTGTTCCAGTCCATCGCCGGCACGCAGGCGACCAACGCGTCGTTCGGCATCGACCTGGCCTTGCTCGACGAAGCCCACGCCATGGCCCAGGCCCTGGGGCGCGGCACGGTCGGCAACAACCTCATGTATTTCGAGACCGGGCAGGGCAGCGCGCTCTCGGCCAATGCCCACCATGGCGTGGACCAGCAGACCTGCGAGGCGCGCGCCTACGCCGTGGCGCGGCGCTACCGGCCGTTGCTGGTCAACACCGTGGTCGGCTTCATCGGGCCGGAGTATTTGTTTGACGGCAAGCAGATCACCCGCGCGGGGCTGGAAGACCATTTCTGCGGCAAGCTGCTCGGCCTGCCCATGGGCTGCGACATCTGCTACACCAACCACGCCGAGGCCGACAGCGACGACATGGACAACCTCATGGTGCTGCTGGCCACGGCGGGGCTGAACTTCCTCATTGGCGTGCCCGGCGCCGACGACATCATGTTGAACTACCAGAGCACCTCGTTCCACGACGCGCTGGTGCTGCGCGAGATGCTGGGCCTCAAGCGCGCGCCCGAGTTCGAAGCCTGGCTGCAGCGCGTGGGCCTCACGGGCGCGCAAGGCCAGTTGCTGCCCGCACCAAGCCAGCCCGCGCTGCCGCAGCTGCTCTGGACATCGCCCGCCTCATGACCACCCCCGCCCGCGACCCCTGGGCGCACCTGCGCCAGCACACGTCGGCGCGCATTGCGCTGGGGCGCACTGGCGTGAGCCTGCCCACGCGCGAGTTGCTTGATTTCGCGCTGGCCCACGCCCAGGCGCGCGACGCCATCCACCTGCCCTTGGACACCGATGGCCTGTGCGCTGAACTGCAGCAGCAGGGCTGGCCCGCGCCGCTGCTGCTGCACAGCCAGGCGCGCGACCGCCACGAGTACCTGCTGCGCCCCGACTTCGGGCGGCGGCTGGACGCGGCCAGCGTGGAGCGGCTTGGCGCGGTGGCGTCTGAAGCCCCTGATCTGGTGCTCGTGCTGGGCGACGGCCTTTCGGCGCTGGGCATTCAGCAACACGGTGCCGCGCTGCTGGGCGCGATCCGCCGGGCACTTGATCCCGCCTTGCGCCTGGGCCCGCTGGTGGTCGTGAGTCAGGCGCGCGTGGCCGTGGCCGACGAGGTGGGCGAACGCCTGGGCGCCGCAGCGGTGGCCATGGTGGTGGGCGAGCGCCCAGGGCTGAGTTCGCCCGACAGCGTGGGCATCTACCTCACCCACGCGCCGCGCGTGGGCTGCAGCGACGCGCAGCGCAACTGCATTTCCAACGTGCGCCCGGCCGGGCAAGACCTGGACACCGCCGCGCGCCGTCTGGCCTGGCTGCTCGGCGAGAGTCGCCGCCTGGGCCTCAGCGGCGTGGGGCTCAAGGACCACAGCGGCCTGCCGCTCACCGGCCTGCCAGGCCCCGCAGGGAGCGACCCCGGCTTAAACTGAACCGGTCCAAACCCCATCGGGTTGAGTTTTCCTCAAGCGCCATGCTCGACGCCCGCCAACTCGAAGCCCTCAACGCCGTGATCGAACACGGCGGCTTCGGCCCCGCCGCCAAGTCCTTGTCCATCACGCTGGCCGCCGTGTCGCTGCGCATCAAGTCGTTGGAGGACACGCTGGGCCAGCGCCTGCTGGTGCGCGGCAAGCAGGTGCGCGCCACGCCGGCCGGCCAGGCGTTGCTGGGCCATGTGAAGCAGGTGCGGCTGATGGAGGCCGATCTGCTCGATGGCCTGCAAGGCGGCGCCCAACCCCGCGGCGGCGTGCGCTGGCAAAGCCTGGGCGTGGCCATCAACGCCGACTCGGTGGCCAGCTGGTTCCTGCCCGGCGTGGCCACCTTGCTGCAGCGCCACCACCTGCTGCTGGAGATCCTGATCGACGACCAGGACCACACCCACGACGCGCTGAAAAGCGGCGACGTGATGGGCTGCGTGACCACCCTCACCACCGCCATGCGCGGCTGCGTGGCCGAGCCGCTGGGCGTCATGCGCTACCGCTGCGTGGCCTCGCCGGCGGTGGCACAGCGTTGCCGCACGTCGCGCGGCGCCGTGTCCATCCACAAGCTGCTGGCCCAGCCGGCGGTGATCTTCAACCGCAAGGACGCGCTGCAGGACACGTTTCTGCTGCAGCACTTCGGCCTGCGCCAACCGAACTACCCGCGCCATTTCGCGCCCGCCGTGGAGGCGTTCGAGACCGCCATCGAACTCGGCCTGGGCTGGGGCATGGTGCCCGAGCAGCACCTGGCAGCCCGCCCGGGCCTGCAGGAAATCCTGCCCGACGCCACGGTGGACGTGGTGCTGTACTGGCAGCACTGGGCGCACGAGTCGCTCTCGGCGCAGCGGCTCACGGCGGCGGTGAAGGAAGCGGCTGCGCGGCACCTGCCGCCCGTGCCGCCGTGAGGTCGGGGCCCGGCGCCTAAAATTCGGCCCATGCTCAAGATCAAACAGGAACTGCTCGACGGCCTTGCCGCCGAGCTCGACACACTTTTGCCCGGTGCCGCCGCGCGTGCGGCCTTCGAGTCGCCCAAGGTGGCGGCGCACGGCGATTTCGCCAGCACCGCGGCCATGCAGCTGGCCAAACCGCTCAAGCTCAACCCGCGCCAGCTCGCCGAGACCCTGCGCGCCGCGTTGCTGGCCCGCCCCGAATACGCCGCCTGGGTGTCTGACATCGACATCGCCGGTCCCGGCTTCATCAACATCCGGCTCAAACCGTCGGCCAAGCAGCAGATCGTGCGCGAGGTGCTGGCGGGCGCCGACCACTTCGGCATCGCCGAGCCCAACGGCCAGCGCCTGATGGTGGAGTTTGTCTCCGCCAACCCCACCGGCCCGCTGCACGTGGGCCACGGCCGCCAGGCCGCGCTGGGTGACGCGATCTGCAGCCTGTTCCAGACCCAGGGCTGGAGCGTGCACCGCGAGTTCTATTACAACGACGCCGGTGTGCAGATCGCCACGCTGGGCACCTCCACCCACTTGCGCGCGCAGGGCTTCAAGCCGGGCGATCCGCAATGGCCCGAGGCCGCTTACAACGGCAGCTACATCGCCGACATCGCGGCCGATTTCCTCGCGAAGAAAACCGTGAAGGCCGACGACCGCGAGTTCACCGCCAGCGGCGACATCAACGACCTCGACGGCATGCGCCAGTTCGCCGTGGCCTACCTCCGCCACGAACAAGACCTGGACCTGCAGGCCTTCGCGGTGAAGTTCGACCACTACTACCTGGAGTCCAGCCTGTACACCAGCGGGCGGGTGGAGTCCACGGTGCAAAAGCTCGTTGACGCGGGCAAAACCTACGAGCAGGACGGCGCGCTCTGGCTGAAGTCCACCGACTACGGCGACGACAAGGACCGCGTGATGCGCAAGTCCGACGGCTCGTTCACCTACTTCGTGCCCGACGTGGCGTACCACATCAGCAAGTGGGAGCGCGGCTTCACCAAGGTCATCAACATCCAGGGCACCGACCACCACGGGACGATTGCCCGCGTGCGCGCCGGCCTGCAGGCGGCCAACGTGGGCATTCCCGCCGGGTACCCCGACTACGTGCTGCACACCATGGTGCGTGTGGTCAAAGGCGGCGAAGAGGTCAAGATCAGCAAGCGCGCGGGCAGTTACGTGACGCTGCGCGACCTGATCGAGTGGACCAGCAAGGACGCGGTGCGCTTCTTCCTGCTCAGCCGCAAGCCCGACACCGAGTACACGTTCGACGTGGACCTCGCGGTGCAGAAGAACAACGACAACCCGGTGTACTACGTGCAGTACGCGCACGCGCGCATCTGCTCGGTGCTGACCAGCTGGGGTGGCGATGTGAGCACCTTGAAAGACGCCGACCTGTCCGCGCTGGACAGCGCACCGGCCCAGGCGCTCATGCTGCTGCTGGCCAAGTACCCCGCCATGTTGGCCGATGCTGCGCGCGACCTCGCGCCGCACGACGTGACCTTTTACTTGCGCGAGCTCGCCGCGAGTTACCACAGCTATTACGACGCCGAGCGCATCCTGGTGGACGACGCGGCGGTGAAGACGGCGCGCCTGGCGCTGGTCGCGGCCACCGCACAGGTGTTGCACAATGGTTTGGCTGTGCTGGGCGTCAGTGCCCCGCAAAAAATGTGATGGTGAAACAAGCGATGAAAAAGAAACCTGCCAAGTCCACAAGTTCGCTCGGTGGCACCCTGATCGGCTTCGTGGTGGGCCTGCTGGTGGGTCTGGGCATTGCCCTGGCGGTGGCGGTTTATGTCACCCGCGTGCCGATCCCCTTTGTCGACCGCAACGTCTCTCGCAACGCCGGCCAGGACGCCCTGGAAGCCGAGCGCAACAAGGGCTGGAACCCCAACAAGGTCTTGAACGGCGATGCCGCCGCACCGGCGCCCGCACCGGCCGTGCCGCCCGAGGCGGCGGGCGCCATCGTGGTGCCACCGGCCGACGGCAAGGGCCTGCCCCCGGTGCTGGCGGCGGGCGCCCGCCCGGCGGCCGATCCGCTGGGCGACCTGGCGCAGTCCAAGCTGGGCCAGGCGCCGGCAACGGCCGCCGCAGGGTCCGCTGCGACGCCACCCGCGCCCGGCGCCGACCCGTTCACCTACTTCGTGCAGGCCGGCGCCTTCCGCACCCCGCAAGACGCGGAAACCCAGCGCGCCAAGCTGGCCATGCTGGGCATCAATGCCGAGGTGAGTGAGCGCGAACAATCCGGCCGCACGGTCTACCGCGTGCGCGTGGGCCCGTTCAACCAGAAGGCCCTGGCCGACCTCACGCAGGAGCAGCTGGAAGTCAACGGCGTCGAAGCCGCGCTGGTGCGCATCCAGCGCTGATCCCGGGTTGCGCGCTGCTCGGGAACTTATCCCCGCCGCGCCTGCCCCAAGCCAGTCCACACAAGGAGTCTGATTCCATGCAACGTCGCGATTTTTCCCGGTCCCTGCTGGCTGCCGGCACCACCGCCCTGGCCGCCACCGGTGGCCTCGTCACCCCCGCTTTTGCCCAGCGCGTCGGGCCCAAAGAGGGCACCGATTTTGTGCGCCTGAGCCCCGCGGCGCCGGTGGAAAGCCCGGCCAGCCAGGTTGAGGTGGTGGAGTTCTTTGCCTACAGCTGCATCCACTGCTTCAACTTCGAGCCACTGTTTGATGAGTGGATGAAGAAGCAGCCCGCCAGCGTGAACGTGCGCCGCATGCCGGTGGCTTTCAGCCCGGCGTTCGTGCCCATGCAGCGCCTGTACTTCACGCTGGAAAACATGAAGCTGGTGGAGCGCCTGCACAGCAAGGTGTTCCAGGCCATCCATGTGGACCGCCTGCAGCTCACCACCCAGCCGGCCATCACCGCCTGGATCGAGAAGCAGGGTGGCGTGGACATGGCCCGCTTCAACGCGTTCTTCAACGGCGGCGCTGCGCCCCTGGCCACCAAGGCCACCCAGTTGCAGGATGCGTACAAGGTCGAAGGCACACCCTCGCTGGGTGTGGCCGGCCGGTTCTATGTGAACGGCCAGGGCCCGCGCACGCTGGTGGTGGCCGACGCGCTGATCGCCGAGGCCCGCAAAGGCTGAGGGGAGCGGTCGATTGGCCAAAGAAAAAGCCCGCTTGGCGGGCTTTTTCTTTGGGGGTTTTGGCCACGGCGTGGATGGGCCGTTGCGGCTTCTTGAACCGATGTGAGAAAAGACGGGGTAAACGCACCGCGGCACCCGTTCGGCGGGCATCGCGTCGTTACAATGAATGCAAGTTTCGTGCCCTTGAATCCTCCAGCTCGCCCCATCCCCATGCGCTCTCGCCATCCCTTGCTTCTGACCGGCTGCCTGGCGGCCGGTCTGTTGTTTGCCGCAGCGGCGCAGGCCGAAAAGGCCGACCGCAACCTGCCGCTCAACGCCGAGTCCGATGCGCTGCGCTACGACGACGCGCGCCAGACCAGCATCTTCACCGGCAACGTGGTCATCACCAAGGGCACCATCGTGATTCGCGGCGCCAAGGTCGAGGTGCGCCAGGATGCGCAGGGCAACCAGTTCGGCATCGTCAACGGCAACCCCGGCTTCTTCCGCCAGAAGCGCGACGGGGTGGACGAATTCATCGAAGGCACGGCCCAGCGCATCGAGTACGACAGCCAGGCCGACACCGTGCGCTTCGTGGGTGACGCCGTGCTCAAGCGCTTCAAGGGCACCCAGCTGAACGACGAAACCGCCGGCAGCGTGATCGTCTACAACAACACCACCGACGTGTTCACGGTGGACGGTGGCGCAGCCAACCGCACCGCCAGCAACCCCACCGGGCGCGTGCGCGCCATGCTCACGCCGGTGCCGAAAGAGGGCGCGCCTGCGCCCACGCCGGCGCCACCGGCCAACCTGCGCCCCAGCAACCAGCTCGGCGAGGGCCAGAAGTGACGGCGATGCCCTCGGCCAAGGCCATGAGCCCGGGCAAGCGCGCCGCGCCCGCCCCCGACATCAGCCGGCTGGAGGCCCAGGGCCTGCAAAAGGCCTACGGCAGCCGCAAGGTCGTCAAGGATGTGTCGCTCGCGGTGTTCAAAGGGGAGGTGGTGGGTCTGCTCGGCCCCAACGGCGCGGGCAAGACCACGTCGTTCTACATGCTGGTCGGCCTGCTGCGCTCGGACGCCGGGCAGATCCTGCTGGACGGCCAGGCCATCCAGGGCCTGCCCATCCACCGCCGCGCGCGCCTGGGCCTGGGCTATCTGCCGCAAGAGGCGTCGATCTTTCGCAAGCTCAACGTGGCCGACAACGTGCGCGCCGTGCTGGAGTTGCAGGAAGACGAAGCCGGCAAGGCACTGAGCAAGGCCGCCATCGAGGCCCGGCTCGACGAGCTGCTGAAAGACCTACACGTGGACCACTTGCGCGATTCGCCAGCCCCGGCGCTCTCGGGCGGTGAGCGCCGCCGGGTCGAAATCGCGCGCGCGCTGGCCACCAACCCGCGTTTCATCCTGCTCGACGAGCCCTTTGCCGGCATCGACCCGATCGCGGTGATCGAGATCCAGCGCATCATCGGTTTCCTCAAGTCGCGCGGCATCGGCGTGCTCATCACCGACCACAACGTGCGCGAGACCCTGGGCATCTGCGACCGCGCGTACATCATCAACGACGGTCATGTGCTCACCAGCGGCACACCGGCCGAGATCGTGGAAAACGCCGACGTGCGCCGTGTGTACCTCGGCGAACACTTTCGCATGTAAGGCCCATGAAACAAGGCCTGTCACTCCGCGTCTCGCAGCACCTGGCGCTCACGCCCCAGCTGCAGCAATCCATCCGCCTGCTGCAACTCTCCACGCTGGAGATGGCGCAGGAGGTCGAGCAGATGCTCGACGAGAACCCGTTTCTCGAACGTTCCGAGGACCTGGCCGAGCGCGAAGCGTTTGGTCTTGAGCAGACCGACGTGCCGGTGAGCGCGGGCGAGCAGATCGCGGAAGCCGCCACGGCGCCCGAGGTGCCCGATGGCCCGGGCCCGATGCTCTCCAGCAGCGAATCGAGCAGCAGCGCCAGCAGCGACACCGGTGAAGGCGACGCCATCGAAGGCAAGCTCGACGGCGCCACGCCGGTGGAGGAAAGCTGGGAGGGCGACGGCACGGTGGAGATGGCGCCCGACGACAGCGAGTGGGGCGGTGACGCACCCGCGCGCAACAACAACGCGTCGGGCGAAGACGACACGGCGAGCGCCGCCGACCTGGCCCGTGCCCACATCAGCCTGCAGGATTTTTTGCACGATCAGGCGCGTTGCCTGCGCCTGTCGGACGAAGACCGGGCGGCACTGTATTTCCTGATCGAGTCGCTCAACGACGACGGCTACATCGAAGACAGCCTGGCGGAGCTGGCCGCGGCCTGGCAGGCCTTGTCGGGCCGGGTGACCACCGACGATCCCAATGAAGGGCTCGAGGAACGCGAGGCGCTGGAGCAGCGCCTGGCCGTGGCCCTGCAACTGCTGCAGCACATGGAACCCACCGGGGTGGGCGCGCGCAACCTCGCCGAATGCCTGCGCCTGCAGATTCTGGAGATGCGCAACACCGCCGAAGCCCGCGCGGCGCTGGCCATCTGCGGTCAGTCCATGGAGCTGGTGGCCAAGCGCGATGTGAAGCGCCTGTGCAGCCTCTGCGGCCTGGACGACGAGACCGTGCGCGCTGCGCTGGGCCTCATTGCCCGCCTGGAGCCCAAGCCGGGCCGCCGCTTCATCGATGTCGAGCGCAATGTGGTCGTGCCCGATGTGCTGGTCACGCGCGCCGGCCGGGGCTTCAAGGTCCTGCTCAACCCCGAGGTGATGCCGCGCTTGCGCGTGCACGACGTGTATGCGAGCGCCATGCGCCAGAACCGGGGCGGGCGCGACAACGGCGGCGAGGCCGGCCATGCGGCCATGCAGCAGCGGCTGCAGGAAGCGCGCTGGTTCATCAAGAACATCCAGCAGCGGTTTGACACCATCCTGCGCGTGTCCAGCGCCATCGTGGAGCGCCAGCGCAATTTCTTCATGCACGGCGAGCTCGCCATGCGCCCGCTGGTGCTGCGCGAGATCGCCGACGAACTCGGTCTGCACGAATCCACCATCAGCCGTGTGACGACCGCCAAGTACATGTCCACGCCCTTCGGCACCTACGAGCTCAAGTATTTCTTCGGCTCTTCGCTGGGGACCGAGACCGGTGGCAACGCGTCGAGCACGGCGGTGCGCGCGCTGCTCAAGCAATTCATCTCGGCCGAGGAGCCGGCCAAGCCGCTGTCGGACAACCAGCTGTCCGATCTGCTGCGCGAGCAAGGCATTGAATGCGCGCGCCGCACCGTGGCGAAGTACCGCGAGGCGTTGCGAATCGCGCCCGCGAACCTTAGAAAATCACTTTGAACCAGCTCCAAGTTTTTCTGCCCTGCGCCGCCGGCGTGGAAGACATGCTCGCCGCCGAGGTGAAGCGCATCACCGGTGTGGAAGCGCCGCACAAGGCGCGTGGTGGCGTGGCCCTCAATGCGTCGTGGCGCGACGCCATGCGCCTGAATCTGCACAGCCGCCTCACGCAGCGCGTGCTGGTGCAGCTCTGGCACGGCGGCTACCGCTCTGAACAGGATCTGTACCACGCCGCCAGCGAGGTGGCCTGGGAGATCTGGTTCACGCCGGCGCAGACCATCAAGGTCGAGATCACCGCGCAGCACAGCCCGCTCACCTCGCTGAACTTTGCCGCGCTCAAGGTGAAAGACGCGATCTGCGACCGTTTCCGCGAGAAGCGTGGCGAGCGCCCCAGCGTCAACACCACCTGGCCCGATGTGCGCATCTACGTGCACCTGACCACCGAGACGGTGAGCCTGTACATCGACACCTCGGGCGAGCCGCTGTTCAAGCGCGGCTGGCGCGAAGACAAGGGCGACGCACCGCTGAAGGAAACCCTGGCCGCGGCCATGATCGCGGCCACCGGCTGGGACGCATGCGCAGGACAGCCGCTCGATGAGATCGTGCCCCTGTACGACCCCTGCTGCGGCAGCGGCACGGTGGTGATCGAGGCCGCACAGATTGCGCTCAACATCCCGCCCGGCTATTTGCGCCGCTTCGCGTTCGAGAAGCTGTTGCCGTTCCAGCCGCACGTGTGGCAACCCATCCTGGACGAGGCCGAGCGCCAGCAACGCGAGTGGCCCGAAGGCCACCCGCCCATCGTGTTCGGCAGCGACGTGTCGTTCCGCATGGTCGACTTCGCGCAGCGCAACGCCGAGCGCGCGGGCGTGGCCCACGCCGTCGAGCTGCGCGGTGGCGATGCCTTGCAGCGCATGCCGCCCGGCAACAAACCCGGCGTGATGCTGCTCAACCCGCCGTACGGCGAGCGCATTGCCGCCGCCGGTGTGGCGGGGCAAAGCTCGGAAGACCGCGCGAGCGCGCGAGCCCAGCGCGCGGCCCCGCGCGAGCCGCGCACTTTCACCGTGGGCAAGGCCGCGCCACCCACGCCGGGACAGGGCAGGGAGAGTGCGCAGATGGCCGACGGTGGCGATGGCAGCGATTTCTTCAACCAGCTTGCGGCCCACTGGAAAAGCCACTACGCCGGCTGGACCGCCTGGCTGCTCACGCCCGACCTCAAGCTGCCCGGCAAGATGCGCTTCAAGGAGTCGCGCCGCGTGCCACTGTGGAACGGGCCGATCGAATGCCGGCTGTTCCGCTTTGACTTGACGGCCCGCAAGCCGCGCCCCGGGCCCGACGCCGAGGACTGAGCGTGGTCGAGGTGCCCGAGACCACCCACTTGCTGGTGCTCGACACCAACATCGCGCTCGATCTCTTCGTGTTTCAGGACACCGCCACAGTGCCCCTGCGCAAGGCGGTGGAGCTTGCTGACGGCGCGTGGATTGCCACCGCCGCCATGCGCGAAGAACTCGTGCGCGTACTGGCCTACCCGCAAATCGCGCGTCGCCTCGTCACGCAGGCCCGGCCCGCGCAAGACGTGCTCGACGCCTTCGACCGCTGCACGCGCCTCGTGCCCGAAGCGCCCAAAGCCGCCTACACCTGCAAAGACCCCGACGACCAGAAGTTCATTGACCTTGCTGCGGCGCACCGCGCCACACTGGTGAGCAAGGACGACGCGGTGCTCTGCATGGGCAGGCGGCTGGCGCGTGTCGGTGTGCATGTGTGTCGCGAATGGAGCCTGAGCCATGTCGATTGAGTTGCGTTTCTTGCCACTGCTGGTGGCTGCCTTGTTTTGCGCCCAGGCGTGGGCGGTTCAGACCTGCGAGCTCAACGGCGAAAGCGTGAGCCGCGCCAACGGCCACACCACCGCCGGCAAGAGCGGCGTGATGCGCTGCACCGACGACAGTGGCCAGGTGCGCCGGCTCGACCAGACCCTGCGCGACGGCAAGTACGTGGGCCCGGTGCTCATGGTGCTGGCCGATGGCGAGCGTCGCGAATACACCCTCAATGAACGCGGCAACCGCGACGGCCTGGCGCGCACCTTCGACGGCAAGGGCACGCTGCGCAAAGAGGAGAGCTTCGAGGACGGCAGCTCGGTGGGGGTGCAGAAGCACTTCGCCGAAGCCGGCCACCTGCAGGAGCTGCATTTCGCGGCCGGTCGGCGCACCGTGCTCACTATCGGCTACCTGGCTGATGGCCGCCTGACCGAGCTGCGCTGCGCCGCCGTGACGCTGGTGCCGCAAGACCGCGAGGTGTGTGGCCACACGGGTCGCGCGAGCGATGTGACGCTGCACCGCGCAGACGGCCAGCCTGCGGGCGCCGTGAGCTACCTGCAGGGCCAGATGCAGCGCCAGAGCGTGCTGGACCGCGAAGGCCGCTTGGTGCGCAACGAGGAGCTCAAGGACGGGCGGCGCATCAAGCGCGTGTTCTACCCCTCGGGCAAACCCCGGTCAGAGACCGACTTCATCGAGCGCGACCCCAACAGCCGGGAGGGCCGCGAGGGTGTTGCGCGCGAGTGGGCCGAGAGCGGGCAGCTCACCCAGGAAACCGCCTGGGCCGAGGGTTACGAGCAGCGCATCCAGCAGTGGTACCTGAACGGCAAGCAGAAGGCCCAGCAGCAGATCCGCCGCGACGGCCGCAACCAGGAACGCACCACCGAGAGCTTCTGGGACACCGGATTGCCCGCGGCGGTGAATGTGGAGCGCAATGGCCGCCTGCTGGGCTGGCAGAAGTACTTCACCGAAGCGGGCGTGCTGGCGGTGGAAGACGAACACGGCGAGCGCGGCGTGCTGCTGCGGCGCAAGCACTACAACGCTCAGGGCGAACTCGTGCGCGAGGAGCGTTTTCTGGAAGACGGTTCGCGGATCTGAGCGACCCCTATCCGCCGTGCGCAGCCCAAAATTCTGCTGGTGTCATCACCGGGTGTTTGTGCGCCAAAGCCAGCAGGGCCTTGTCACCGGTGATGAGTGCGTCGGCAGCCGCACTTCTCAGCGTCGCCAGCACCGGTTGATCAAAAACATCTGTCAGCTCGGCATCGAACGCTGAATCCGGCTCGACCAGTTCCGCTTCAAACGCCAGACAGTCCACCAGGTCGGCGATCTCGGCGTCATTCAGGCCATGGCGGGCCCGCAGGCGGGGCAGCACGCGCCGCAGTTCGTCGAGGATGAAGTGGCTCAGCACCACCTCAAGAGCGCCATGGCGCCATGCCGAGACGATTTTGCCCGGCACGCTGCCCGGGTATGCCAGGCCGGAAAGCAACACATTGGTGTCCAGGACCACCCGCACGATCAGCGCTTCGCTCGGCGGGTGGCTTTCACGGCGGCCTCGATCTCGGCCATGCCTTCGTCTTGCGGCACGTCTTCAAAGCCTGCGGCCAGCCGCTCGCTCAGTGCATCAAATCGCACCTGCATGCGCCGGATGCGGGCGAACAGGCGCGCGTCCACCAGCGCTGCGATGGGCTTGCCGTCCTTGTTGATGACGATGCTGTCGCTGCGGTAGTGCACTTGGTTGAGCATGTCACCCAGGTTCTGACGAAAAGACACGGCGCTGGTTTCGGTGATCATGGAGGACTCCTGAAAACAAGATCATTATGATCATATTGGTCAATATGATCAAGCCAAGCCGAACCGGTCTGCGTGCGCTTGCGGCCAGTAGGTGGTGAACACCGCGTGTTGACCGTTCAGGTCTTGCAGCAGGGCGCCGGGCAGCGTTTCGGGCAGCAGGTTGGCCAGCAGGCGCACCTCGTTCTGGTTCACGCGGCGCACCAGGTGGTGCGCGGTGATCTCGGCCGGGTGTTGCAGGCCGGCGGCCTGGATGAGCTCTTGCAGCGCCATGAGCGTGCGCTGGTGGAACTGGTACACCCGCTCGGCCTTGTCGGGCACCACCAGCGCTTGCTGGCGCACGGGGTCTTGCGTGGTCACGCCGGTAGGGCACTGGCCGGTGTGGCAGCTCTGGGCCTGAATGCAGCCCAGCGCGAACATGAAGCCGCGCGCGCTGTTGCACCAGTCGGCGCCGATGGCGATAGTGCGCACGATGTCGAAGGCGCTGATGACCTTGCCGGCGCAGCCGATCTTGATGCGGTCGCGCAGGTTCACGCCCACCAGCGTGTTGTGCACCAGCCGCAAACCTTCCTGCAGTGGCGCGCCCACGTGGTCGGTGAACTCCAGCGGGGCGGCGCCGGTGCCGCCTTCGGCGCCGTCGACCACGATGAAGTCGGGTGTGATGCCGGTGGCCAGCATGGCTTTGACGATGCCGAACCATTCCCACGGGTGGCCGATGCAGAGCTTGAAACCCACCGGTTTGCCACCCGAGAGCTCGCGCAGGCGCACGATGAAATGCATCAACTCGATGGGTGTGGAAAACGCGCTGTGCGCCGCGGGTGAAATGCAGTCCTGGCCCACCAGCACGCCGCGCGCAGCGGCAATCTCGGGCGTGACCTTCGGCCCCGGCAGCACGCCGCCGTGCCCGGGCTTGGCACCCTGGCTGAGCTTGATCTCGACCATCTTCACCTGCGGGTCCATCGCGTGGGCCTGGACACGCTCGGGGCTGAATTGGCCGGCCTCGTCGCGGCAGCCGAAATAGCCCGAACCGATCTCCCAGATCAGATCGCCGCCGTGCAGGCGGTGGTAGGCCGAGATCGAACCCTCGCCGGTGTCGTGCGCGAAGCCGCCGCGTTTGGCGCCTGCGTTCAGCGCCTGGATCGCGTTGGCCGAGAGTGCGCCAAAGCTCATGGCCGAGATGTTGAACACGCTGGCCTCATAGGGCTGTGTGCAGGCCGGCCCGCCGATGGTGAGGCGGAAGTCGTGCGAGGCGATCACGCTGGGCGCCATCGAGTGGTTCAGCCACTCGTGGCCGGTGGCGTTCTGGTCGACCTGCGTGCCGAAGGGGCGCTTGTCGGTTTCGCCTTTGGCGCGCGCATAGGCCAGGCTGCGCTGGCTGCGCGAGAACGGCGTGGCCTCGTTGTCGCTCTCCAGAAAGTACTGGCGGATCTCGGGGCGGATCTTCTCCAGCATGAAGCGCAGGTGGCCGATCACGGGGTAGTTGCGCAGCACCGAGCTCTTGGTTTGCCGAAGGTCGAAGACACCCAGTGCCGTGAGCCCGGCAAACACCAGGAACCAGACGCCACCCATGCCGAACGCGATGAGGGTGAACAGGCTCAGCAGCGTCAGCACCGCACACAAGGCGAGCGCGGTGTAGCGCACGGGGTAGAGGGCGTTGAGGCGGTCGAGCATGGGGGCTTTCGGCGAGGGGTGCGGAATACACTTCAACCCATCATAAAACCCGGGCTTCTGCAGGCCCCTCTTTCCCATGAACACCCCTCTGGAACCAGTCGTCGAGCTGGACAACAACGATTACGACACCCTCGACGCCATCCTGGACGACCTGCGCACGCGCGGCGAAGACGTGCCGCAGTGGGAGTTTTGTGAAGGCGCCATGGCCGCGCTGCTGTGCACGCGCCGCCCGGTGGAGCCGGCCGAGTGGTTGCCCATGCTGCTGGGCACCGGTGCCTTGCCCACCGCGCCGCAGGAAGACGGCACGCACTTCGCCAACACCGCGCAATACGAGCAGTTCATGGCGCTGTGGGCACGCCGCAGTGCCGAGGTGGCGACCTCACTCGCCGCGCCGGTGGACACGCTGGAAGACGAGCGCAGCTACCACCCAGAGCTGATGGATGTGCGCGGCGCGGTGGCCGCACTGCCCGAGGCCGAGCGCGCCGATTTCAAGGACCAGGAGCTGCCGGCCTATGCGCAGGTGTGGGCGCTGGGCTTCATGTTCGTGGTGGAAAACTGGCCTGACGACTGGGCACCGCCGCGCGACAAGGAGACCGCCGCCTGGATGGACGAAGCGCTGGACCACCTGGTGGCGCTGACCGAAGACGACACCGGCAAACCCACGGTGAACATGCACGCCGAAGACGGCCCGCCGAGCGTGAGCGACGAGCGCCTCAACGCATTTGGCGCGGCGATCTGGGCGGTGTACGACCTGGCCCAGATCGGGCGCAGCCTGGGCCCGCGCGTGGAGCCGATCCGCAAGGCCGAGACGCCGGGGCGCAACGATCCGTGCCCTTGTGGCAGCGGCAAGAAATACAAGAAGTGTCACGGCGCCTGAACCGGCGCCAACAAGTCACTTCAACTCAAACGGTCCACCCTGCACCAGCGCACGCTGGTAAGCCGGGCGCGCATGGATGCGGCGCAGCCAGTCCATGAGCTTGGGGCGGCTCTCGTTCAAGCCCGCGCGCGCGGCAGCGGCCTCCACTGGAAAACTCATCTGCACGTCGGCCGCGCTGAAGGAGCGGCCGGCAAACCAGTTCGATGTGGCGAGTTCGCCTTCGAGAAAGTCGAGGTGCTGCGTGAGGTTGGGTGTGATGAAGCGCTTGTGCACCGTGGCCGAGATGGCTTTGGCGATCGGGCGCACCAGCAGCGGGGCTTTCTCGACTTCGTCGAACACCAGCTTCATCAGCAGCGGCGGCATCAGCGAGCCCTCGGCGTAATGCAGCCAATAGCGGTAGCGAAGAAACGAGGGCGTGCCCGGCTCGGGCGAGAACTTGCCCTCGCCGTAGCGCTCCACGAGGTATTCGATGATCGCGCCCGACTCCGCGAGCGTGGCCTGCCCGTCGGTCACCACCGGTGATTTGCCCAGGGGGTGCACCTTCTTCAATGCAGCCGGCGCCAGCATGGTCTGGCGGTCGCGTTCGTAGCGCTCGATCTGGTACGGCACACTCAGCTCTTCGAGCAGCCAGAGCACGCGCTGCGAGCGCGAGTTGTTGAGGTGGTGAACGGTGAGCATGGGGGCCTTTCAGTCGGGGGTCATGAAGTTGCGCAGCGCGGCTGCGGTGGCTTCGGGCCGTTCTTCGGGGATGAAGTGGCCCGCCGGCACAGCCTCGCCGCTCACGGTGCCGGCGCATTGGGCCTGCCAGAGCGCGAGCGGATCGAACATTTTTTGCACCACACCGCGCTGGCCCCAGAGCACCAGCGTGTCGCAGGCGATGCGCTCACCGCGCTCGCGGCTCTCGCGGTCGTGTTCCAGGTCGATGCCGGCGCTGGCGCGGTAGTCCTCGCAGGCGCTGTGGATGGCTTCGGTGCGGCAGAAGCAGCGCTCGTACTCGGCCAGGGCCTGTGGCTCGATGTGGGGCAGTCGCGTGCCGTCTTGCGCCGAGCCCCAGCCGCCGAGTTTGGCGTGCAAGTAGGCGTGTGCGTTGCCGCCGATCATGAGCTCGGGCAGCGGCGCGGGCTGGATGAGGTGGAACCAGTGGTAGTAGGCGCGGGCAAAGGCCATGTCGGTGCGGGCGTACATGTCCAGCGTGGGCGCGATGTCGATCACACACAGCTTGCGAACACGGCCTGGGTGGTCCAGCGCCAGCCGGTGCGCCACGCGCCCGCCCCGGTCGTGGCCGCACAGGAAAAAGGAGTCGATGCCCAGCGCGTCCAGCACATCCACCACATCCTGCGCCATGGCGCGTTTGCTGTAGGTGCTGTGGTCGCTCTCACCAGGCGCGTGTGACGAATCGCCGTAGCCGCGCAGGTCGGGCAATACCAGCTTGAAGTGGGGCGCCAGCTCGCGCGCGACGCGCTGCCACATCACATGCGTTTGCGGAAAGCCGTGCAGCAGCACGAGCACGGGGCCATCGGGGCGGCCGCCCACGCGCAGGGTTGCGTGGGCGCCCTGGGTTTGGATCTGTTGCAACTCGAATCCTGCAAACCAGTCGGGGGTCATGTGCGGGTGTCTCCTGTGGGGCAACGGTGTGCTGTGCAGACGTTCAGGGCTTGAGTTCGAACGCCGCTTCGGCCACGGTCAGGCCGTTGACCCGGAGCTCGATGCGGTGCAGGCCCGGGTAGAGCGTGCGCGTGGTCACCGGCTTGAGGCTGTGGCGCTTGTCCAGCGTGCGGTGTTCGCCCGCCGCCAGCGTGAGCTTCCAGCCCTTGAACACCTTGGGCGAGGTGCTGCCGTTGGCGCGCACGTGGTGCACGGCGTAGTCGATCTCCAGCGGCTGGGGCTGGCGCGAGGTCGAGCGCAGCGTGACACCCAGTGCGATCGATTCGCCCACCGACGCGCTGATCGCGGACAGGCTCAGTCCGGCCTGTCCCTTCAAACCGCTGGCCAGGCCCCAGGCCGCCAGCGTGGGCGCATGGCCCTGTTTGATGAGGCTGCGGCTGGCGTGGCGCAGGAGCGCGCTGCGCTCGGGCGTGGCCTTGACCAGATGGTCCTTCACCCAACGCGCCACCAGGTCCGGGTGGTCTTTGGCGATATCGTTGAGGTGGTTGGCCACGCTGCGGCGCACGTAACTGCTGGGGTCGTCCTGCAGTTTTTGCAGCAGTCCCAGCGTGGGCGCGGGGTCGACCACCAGCGCCTGCAGCCGCAGACCCCAGGGCAGGCGCGGCCGGCTGCCCTCGCTCACCAGCCGGCGCACGTGCGCGCTCGGGTCGTTGGCCCAGCGCGCCAGCACCGGCCACACGGCGTCGGGCTGCTGCTGGATGAAGGGGCGGATCGCGAACTCGGCGGTGGAGCGCTGGGTGAGCGCGTGAAGGCAGGCGAGCGCGCGCGGCACGTCGTGCTGGCCGTGGCGCGCCACGAATTCGCCCATGGACCAGATCACCCAGCCGGCCAGGCCGGTGCTCGCCTGAGCGGTGGTCAGGCCCTCAGGCTCGCCCTTGGCGTCCATCGGCAGGGGCGGCGCCAGGCTGGTTTCCAGCACCTGGCACGCGGCGTTGAAATCGGTGGGCAGTGTGGCGCTCAGGGCGTCGGCCAGTTGCAGCATGCGCGCCTTGAGTTCGAGTGTGTCGAGACCGCTGTTGGCCAGCGATTCGAAACGGGGGCGGTCGAAGCCGGTCCAGGCGCGTTGCAGGTGCAGGCCGGCGCTGGTCACGGTGCCGACGTTGATCAGGTTCTTGAACGGCTCCATGGGGCGGTGCACTGCAAGGATTTCAGGGCAGGCGCTGCAGCAGGCCGGCGAGCGCGTGCCGCACGGTGGCAGCGCGCACGGCGGCGCGGTCGCCGTCAAAGCGCTGGTGCTCGGTGACGGTACCGGCCGGGGTGGCCCAGCCGAACCACACCGTGCCCACCGGTTTGTCGGCGCTGCCGCCGGTGGGGCCGGCCACGCCGGTCACCGCCCCCGCGAGGTGCGCAGGCGAGTGGGCCAGCGCGCCCGCCGCCATGGCGCGCGCCACCGGCTCGCTCACGGCGCCATGCTGTCCGATGAGTTCAGCCGGCACACCGAGCAGCTCTGTTTTGGCGGCGTTGGAGTAGGTGACGAAGCCGCGCTCGAACCAGTCGCTGGAGCCGCTGACCTCGGTGCAGGCACCGGCAATCAGGCCGCCGGTGCAGCTCTCGGCGGTGGCCATCATCAGGCCGCGGTCTTTGAGTTCGCGCGCCAGCGTGGCGACGAGTTCGGTTGTGTTCATCGTCAGAACGTCCAGAGCGCGATCACCAGCAGGGTGCAGAAAGCGGCGGCGAAATCATCGAGCAGGATGCCGAAACCGCCGCGCGGCCCGAAACCCTTGAAGGTCTGGTCCGCCCAGGCCATGGGGCCGAACTTCACCGCGTCGAAAAAGCGGAACAGCACGAACGCCACCAGCTGCGCCCAGAAACCCGACGGGGCCATCAACCACAGCACCAGCCAGAAGGCCAGCACCTCGTCCCACACGATGTGGCCCGAGTCGGCCACGCGCATGTGTCGGGCGGTCACGGTGCAGGCCCACCAGCCCACCAGCGTGCCCACCCCGATCAGCACGGCCCAGGCGGGCACGGACATCAGCGGCTGCAGCAGCAGAAATGACGCCCAGGCCCACAGGGTGCCCACGGTGCCGGGCGCAAAACGCGTCAGGCCGGCGCCCGCGCCCAGCGCGATGAAGTGGGCCGGGTGGGACAGGAGAAAGGCCCAAGTGGGGCGGACCATGGGTGCGTTGGCGAACTCTGACATGGACGAATTATGGGTGTGCGGTCTTGCCCGCCCATGACGCCCGCGGGATACTGGACCGCTCGACGAAGGGGGCTGCATGGAGCTGAACTCGGGTGCCATTCTCACCGCCATGGTGCTGGGCGTGCTGCTCACCGGTGCGGCTTCCTGGGCGGTGTCGGGCCTGTACCGCCGCCGCATGCTGGCGCTCATGAAACGTTCGCCGCCGCCCGATCCGGCGCAGGCGGTCATCGCCACCGGGACGCCCGCGCCAGCCAAGCCGGCCGTCGTGCTGGACGCTGCAGCCAACCAGCAAGCGGGCCGGCGTTACCTGTTCGCCGTGAGCGCATTGAGCCTGCTGATCGGCATCACGCAGTCGGTGCTGGCGCTGCTGTTTGTCTACGGCGCCGAACTGCTCACGGTGGGCCGTGCGCTCACGCTCGGCGTGGTCTACGCCTGGCCCATGGCGCTCACCTGGGGGTTGGTGCGTCGCTGGTCGTGGTGGCGCACGCTGGGCGCCATCGGCTTGTATCTGCTGGCCATGCTGGCCCTCACGCTGTGGCGCTCCATCTCGCCACAGCCACTGGCCACGTCGCTCGGCTGGCTCGGTGGGCTGGTGCTGATCCCGGTGCTGGTCACGCTCGTGATCGGCGCCAGCGGCCGCATCCGGGCGGTCGCGCCCTACTTGCTGCCCATCTTCATGATGCTGGCCGCCTCGTCGGTGCTGACGCTGCAGGTCATGGCCAGCGGGGCGCAAGACCCGCCCGCCTGGGTGATCCATCTGGTGGGCGCGGTGGGCGTCTGGTCGGCCATTACCCTGATGGCGGTCGCGCCCTGGTTGTTGCTCGCCTGGCCGGCCTGGGCCATCGCCCGCGCGCTGGCGCGGGCCTACCGGGCCAAACGCTTCTCCGATCTCTGGTACCTGCTGGCGGCCTACTGGCTGGTGGCGCTGGGCGCCTCGGCGCTGACGGCGCTGGAGTCGGTGGGCTGGCTGGCGCTCACGCAGTTCATCCCCTGGCTGTGGATCCCGCTGGCGGCCTGGGCCCTGCGCGGTTGGCTGGCGCCGCGCGGCGCACCGCCCACGCTGCTGGTGCTGCGCGTGTTCCAGCAAGACGCGGGCGTGCAGACCTTGTTCGACCGCGTGGTCGAGCGCTGGCGCCTCTCGGGCAACACCGTGTTGATCGCCGGCACCGACCTGCTCAGCCGCACCATCGACCCCGACGACGTGTTCACCTTCCTCGACGGGCGCCTGGCCGACCGCTTCGTAGCCAACGGGGCGCAGATGGCCGAGCGGCTGCGCGACTTTGACCTCGCGCCCGACCCCGACGGCCGTTACCGCTTGAACGAGTGTTACTGCTTCGACAGCACCTGGCAGCAGGCGCTGGTCGCGCTGGTGGCGCAGGCCGATGTGGTGCTGATGGACCTGCGCGGTTTCCAGGCGCGCAACCAGGGCTGCCGCCACGAGCTGGGTGTGCTGGCCACCGCGCCGCACCTGCAGCGCGTGGTGCTGCTGTTCGATGCCCGCACCGACCGCAGCACGGCGCAGGCCGATCTGGTGGGTGCGCCTGCGGGGCGGGTGGTGTGGGTGGAAGCCGGGCGGCTGGAGCAGAAGCGCGTGGTGCAGATCGTGGGCGCGCTGCTCGGCGCGCGCGGCGGCCCGCGCTCAAGCGAAGTGGTCGAAGCCGCGCACTGACACCGCCACCGGGTGGCCGGAGGCATCGAGCACGCGCAAGCCGGGCGCGGCGCTGATGCGGCCGATGCGCTGCAGCGGTGTCTGGCTGGCCTTGGCCGCCGCCTCCACCGCGGCGCGGGCAATGGGCGCGGCGGTGAACAGCAGTTCGTAGTCGTCGCCGCCGTTGAGCAGGCAGTCGAGGCGCCGGGCGTCGGGCAGCAGGGCCAGTGCGGGCGCGGTGGGCAACTGGGCCAGGGCGATGTCGGCCCCCACGCCGCTGGCCGCGAGGATGTGACCCAGGTCGCCGGCCAGGCCGTCGCTGAGGTCGATGGCCGCGTGCACCGCCTTGCCCAGCACCGCGAGCAGCGTGGCCAGCGCCAGACGGGGCGTGGGCCGCTCCAGCCGCTGGCGCAGCTCGGGGTGTTGGGTCAGCGCCTGGGGGCCGCAGGCCTGTGTGGCCCAGTCGGTGCCGCGCATCAGTTCCAGCGCCAGCCGGGCCTCGCCAGTGCGCCCGGTGAGGTAGAGGTCGTCGCCCACCTGCGCCTGGCTGCGCTGCATGGCCCGGCCGGGGCGCACCTCGCCCATCACGGTGATGCAGATGTTGAGCGGGCCGCGCGTGGTGTCGCCGCCCACCAGCGGGCAAGCGTGCTGGTCGGCCAGCGCAAACAGGCCGCGCGCGAAGGCGGCGAGCCAGGCCTCGTCTGCCTGGGGCAGCGCCAGCGCGAGGGTGAAACCCAAGGGGCGCGCACCCATGGCGGCCAGGTCGCTCAGGTTCACCGCCAGCGCCTTGTGGCCCAGCGCTTCGGGGTCCACGCCGGCAAAGAAGTGTCGGCCTTCGACCAGCATGTCGGTGGACACGGCCAGCTGAAAACCCGGCTGGGGTTGCAGCAGGGCGCAGTCGTCGCCGATGCCCAGGGCCACCGCCGGCCGCACGCTGTGGCCCTCGCGCTGGAAGTGGCGCCGGATCAGCTCGAACTCACCCATGGTGCGGGTCGTTGGCGGGGTCGTTTTCGGGTGTGTGGCGCGGCGGCAGCACGAAACTCAGCGGCGCCACGCGGATGCGCCGCTTGATCGCGGTGCGGATCAGCTGGCGGTTGACCTCGCTGATGTTTTGCGCCTGCAAGGCCAGGCGGAACGCGAGGTAAAAACTCACGCCCAGGTTGATCGGGCCGACGGCCGCGACGCCGGCCACCGCCCACCAGAACGAGGGTTCCCGCAGCACGTCGAGGCCGAGCGCGAAGGCCGCTGCCGTCACCTGACCGGCCGACAGGGTGACGTGGCGCACGTCCAGCCCGATGCCGAAGAACTGCAGGAAGGCTGGCGTGAGGCCGAGCATGAAGCCCAGCGAGATGTTGGCCGCCAGGCCCGAGATGTTGGTGCGGGTGAAGTTGGCCCAACGCGCGGCGCGCTCCCGGCCCAGCAGGTTGGTGAAGCGTGGGTTGTGCTCCATGGCCGAGTGCAGCTTGTGGAACACAAACCAGTTCTCCACCCAGCCCGCCACGATGCTGGAGGCGAACAGCAGCACGCCGGTGAAGGCGGCAAACAGCAGCGTGGGGCCGAGCAGGCTGATGTCGTGAAGCGTGTGGCGAGCTTTCTCCTCATCAACCATGGCGCTGCCGGTGGTGAACGCCAGCACCGAGCTGATCAGCAGCACCACCGGAACCACCAGGCCGATGTTGCCGACGATGGCCGCCACCTGCGAGCGGAACAAGTTGGCCACCTCGTCCACAAACCGCTTGACCGAGCCTTGCGCCTTGATGTCCCTGAGCTTGGCCACCATGGCCGGCGCCGTCACCGCCGGCTGTTTGGTCGCCACCGTGAGGTGCAGCAGCATGATTAGCACGAACGACGCCGCGTAGTTGACCCCCGCCGCAAAGCCTGCCCAGAAGGCCGAGAGGCCCAGGCCGTAGAGCGCAAACTTCACCCAGGTGGTGATGCCGATGACCGCGCCGCCACCCGCCGCCTTGCCCAGCATGTCCTTGTATTCGGTGGCGTTGCGGGTGATGTAGTGCTCACCACTTTCGGCGCTGCGTTCAGCCACCTTGGCCGCCGTGAGGTGCGAGCTCGCAGCAATCAGCGAGCGGATGCTGCGGTTGTCCAGCCCCACCTGGGCCAGGTCGGCCAGCAGCGCCACCGTGGCCCGCTCGGGCTGGTCGGACTGCAGGCAATCCAGCAGTTCCTTCACCCGCACCACGCGCTCGCGCAGCTGCCGCAAGCGGAACACGATGCCCACCGACACGCCGTGTTCTTCCAGGTGCGAGTACACCGAGTAGGCGGCGTGGCGGCAGGCGTCGAGCTGGTCGCGCAGCCGCGTGGCGGCTTCCAGCGCCTCGGGGCTCTGCGCGCCGTGCACCCGCACTTCCCGGCGCAGCGATTCCAGGTCGCTGGGCAGCTGGTGAAACGGTTTCTGTTCCTGGGCTTCGGGCGACATGCGGACCCGGATCTCGGACGCAAACCCGGTGGCACTCACCTGGCTCACGCAGGAAATCATGGCGTCCATCAGCGCCACTTGCCAGAAGTCGGCCGTGTCGGCGCCCGGCTGCGTGCCGGTGCCGACCAGCAGGTCGCGCAGGCGCAGTAGCGTGGCGCTGTCCAGCGCCTTGAGCCATCGCACGTCAAAGCGCGTGGGCAGCAGCAAGTCGAACAGTTCGCCCAGATCGGTGGTCTCGGGCGTGTGCGGCAAGACCTTTTTGCGCAGGCGGTTGCCGAACTCGCTCAAAAAGGCCGTTCGCGGGGCAAAGCCGTGGTCGGCCAGCAGCGGCGTGATGTCCACCGTTTCCACAAAACCCTGCCACCAGCGGCGCCAGCGCTGCTGCAGTTCGGGGTCGGTCTGCAGGGTGTCGAGGAACTCGCGCACGCGGGCCACACTGGCCTGCACGTCCTTTTCATCACCGCGCACCCAGCGCATGGCATCGATCAGCCACAGGTGGCGTTGCGCCAGCGGCGCGTCGGGGTCGAGGCTGTCGGTGAGGGCAGTGACGGCCATGAACGAGGCGGCGTGCTTCAGTGCAACACCCGCGCTGGCGCATCGCCCGCGCCGCTGGCGCGCAAGGCAAACGCGGGCACCACCGCTTCAAAACGTTCGCCGTCTTCGGCCACGCAGAAAAAGCTGCCGCGCATGCTGCCGGCGGGCGTTTTCAGGCGGGTGCCGCTGGTGTACTGAAACGACTCGCCCGGGCGCAGCAGCGGCTGGTGGCCCACCACCCCCAGGCCCTTGACCTGCTCGGTGTGGCCTTGTTCGTCGTCGATGATCCAGTGCCTGGAAATGAGCTGCGCGGTCACCTCACCGGTGTTGGTGATGGTGATCGTGTAGGCGAAGGCGTACTGGTCTTCTTCGGGCGAAGACTGCTCGCTGAGGTACTGGGGTTCAACCTCGCAGGTGAACAGGTATTTGGGCATGGCGCGGATGTTACCCCGGGCATGCGCGGCACCGTCAGGCCTGACAAAATGCACCGGATCGCCCGACGAATTGCCCACCTTTCATCCACCCCAGGTTGCCCATGCCACAGAACAACAGCCCCGCGTTCATCGCCCCGTCCATCCTGTCCGCCGATTTCGCCCGCCTGGGAGAAGAGGTGAAAAACGTCATCGCCGCCGGCGCCGACTGGATCCATTTCGACGTGATGGACAACCATTACGTGCCCAACCTGACCTTCGGCCCCATGGTCTGCCAGGCGCTGAAACCCCACGCGAAGAAGGCCGACGGCACGCCCGTGCCGATCGATGTGCATCTCATGATCCAGCCGGTGGACGCACTGGCCAGTGCTTTCATCGACGCCGGTGCCGACCTGGTGAGCTTTCACCCCGATGCAAGCGCTCACGTGCACCGCAGCGTTCAGGCCATCAAGGCCAAGGGCGCCAAGGCGGGTCTCACCTTCAACCCGGGCCAGCCGCTGGACGTGCTGGACTGGCTGATCGACGACATCGACCTGATCCTGATCATGAGCGTGAACCCGGGTTTCGGTGGCCAGAGCTTCATCGACTCGGCCTTGCGCAAGATCGAGGACGCACGCAAACGCATCGAGGCCAGCGGCAAAAACATCCGACTGGAAGTGGACGGCGGCATCAAGCCGGACAACATCCGCCGCGTGGCCGACGCCGGGGCCGACACGTTTGTTGCCGGCAGCGCGATCTTTGGGAAACCCGACTACAAGGCGGTCATCGACCAGATGCGGGCAGCGCTGGTTTGAGCTCCCCCCGCGCCGCTTCGCGTCACCCCCCAGGGGGCGATGACTGTGGCCCGGCAGAGCCGGTTCCACGTCATCCTGGAAGCAGACACGCGCGCCGAGCATCACCCTGGTCGTTCTCTGATCTGCAGGGGGTGATCGTGGACCTCGACGGGACCATGGTCGACACCCTGGGCGACTTCGATGTTGCCCTGAATGAAACCCTGGCAGCGCTGGGCCGTCCGGGCGTGACCCGCACTGAGATCGAGCGCATGGTGGGCAAAGGTTCGGCGCACCTGATCCGCTCGGCGCTGCTACATGGCGGGCTGGGCGCCGACGAGGCCGCCGCGCTGCAGGCCGACGCCTGGGCGCGCTACCAGGCGCACTACCTCGCCATCAACGGTGCCCACAGCGCGGTGTACCCGGGCGTGGTCGAAGGCCTCACCGCGCTGCGCGCTCGCGGACTGCCGCTGGCCTGCCTGACCAACAAGCCCCATGGTTTTGCCGTGCCCCTGCTGCAGGCCAAGGGATTGCTGGGGTTTTTTGCCCATGTGTTCGGCGGCGACAGCTTCGAGCGCACCAAGCCCGACCCGCTGCCGCTGCTGAAGACCTGCGAAGCGCTGGGCACAACGCCGGCGGCCACGCTCATGGTGGGTGATTCACAGAACGACGGCCTTGCTGCGCGCGCGGCCGGCTGCCCGGTGGTGTTGGTCACCTACGGCTACAACCACGGCGAGCCGATTGCGCAGGCGCCGCACGACCGGTTGATCGGTTCTTTGGCCGAGTTGGCTCAGCACGGCGATCAGCCCCTGGGCGCAGCCTCAGGTTTTTGACTTGCCCAGCAGCGCGTCTTTCAACTGCCAGTCGGCCGGCTTCGGCCCCAGCCAGATGCGCATCAGCGCGTTGAAGAACTCGGGCTCCTTGAACGGCTCGCCCTCCACCTTGCCCTTGATGGTCAGCACCGTGCCGGTACCGGGAATCCAGTCGATCAGAAACGTATCGCCGGCGACAAGCTTCTTGTGGTCACTGAAGACCTGGCTCATGCGCAGCACGCCGGGGATCAGCTTGGAGAAGGCGGCGCGGTCCATGTTGTCCTCCATGCCGCGCGAAAACAGCTTGCCGAGTTCGGCCGAGTCGATGTCGCGCAGCATGGTGATGGTCATGCGCCGGGGGCCGGTGGCGGCCAGCACCGCCTCGGGTGTTTCGGCCTGCTGGCCCAGGTACAGCCCGGCGGTGTAGACCTTGAACACGGCCTTGTAGCGAATGCCGGCGCCGTTGAGCACCAGCGGCTGGCCAGCCACGGTGACGCGGTCTTCCAGTTTGACGCCGCTCACCTCCACGGTGGCGGCTGGGCTCAATGCCGGCAGCAGCAGGGCGGTGCACAAGGAGATGAGCCCCAGCAACGAGGGGGCAAAGCGTTTGTGTTTCATGGGGTTCCCGTTCAAAAAAAGAACACGCGTTCTATTTTTTCAATTGTCCCTTCGGCCCGCATCCGCCCTCACAGGGTTTAGCCGTAAAACCAAAGCATGTCGGCGTGACTCACGACACACCACAAGCCCTTTGCTACACTCCGCCCACCATGTTCAACCCATGCACAACCCCCTCAGGTGTTCTGCCGAGCCGCAACGGCCGGGGAGCCTGGCCCTGGCGCAAGCCAGCGTAAACGTGCACTCCCCCCGGGGTTGGCGCAGCTTCCACGGACCCAGCGGTCCGCCGCTGCTTCACCCCACCCAAGCCCGGCAGCGCGCCTGACCGGATGGCATGGAACCCAGCGCCCCGCTCGATGCGTCAATGACCCGATGCGTGGCCGACGGAAAGAACGAACATGATCACGGAACTGGAATTCAAGAGCCTGGCCCAGCAGGGCTACAACCGCATCCCGCTGATGGCCGAGGCCTTCGCGGACCTGGAAACGCCCCTCTCGCTCTACCTCAAGCTCGCGCACGGGCGCGGCGACGGCAAGCACAGCTTTTTGCTCGAATCGGTGGTGGGTGGTGAGCGCTTCGGGCGCTACAGCTTCATCGGTCTGCCCGCGCGCACCCTGCTGCGCGCCACCGGTTTCGGCGCCGAGGCCAAGACCGAGGTGGTGCGCGATGGCGTGGTGGTGGAGACGAACCACGGCAACCCGCTCGACTTCATTGCCGCCTACCAGCAGCGCTTCAAGGTCGCGCTGCGCCCGGGCCTGCCGCGCTTCTGCGGCGGTTTGGCCGGCTACTTCGGCTACGACGCGGTGCGCCACATCGAGAAGAAGCTGGAGAAAACCTGCCCGCCCGACACCTTGGGCTGCCCCGACATTCTCTTGTTGCAGTGCGAAGAGCTGGCGGTGATCGACAACCTGTCTGGCAAGCTCTACCTCATCGTCTACGCCGACCCGGCACAGCCCGAGGCCTACGCCAATGGCAAGAAGCGCCTGCGTGAACTGCGCGAAGCGCTGAAGTATTCGGTGAGCGCGCCGGTGGTCAAACCCAGCCAGGGCTACCCGGCGGAGCGCGACTTCGCCAAGGCCGACTACTTGGCCGCGGTGGACCGCGCCAAGGAGCTGATCGCTGCGGGTGATTTCATGCAGGTGCAGGTGGGCCAGCGCATCAAGAAGCGCTACACCGAGTCGCCGCTGAGCCTGTACCGCGCGCTGCGCTCGCTCAATCCCTCGCCCTACATGTACTACTACCACTTCGGGGATTTCCACGTGGTGGGGGCATCGCCCGAGATCCTGGTGCGGCAAGAGAACACGGTGGAGGGCACCAAGGTGACGATCCGGCCGCTGGCCGGCACCCGCCCGCGCGGCGCCACACCCGAGCAGGACAAGGCGACCGAAACCGAGCTCATCAACGACCCGAAAGAACGCGCCGAACACGTCATGCTGATCGACCTGGCGCGCAACGACATCGGACGCATTGCGAAGATCGGCACGGTGAAGGTGACCGAGGCGTTTGCGGTCGAGCGCTACAGCCATGTGATGCACATCGTGAGCAACGTCGAGGGCATGCTCGTCGATGGCATGACCAGCATGGACGTGCTCAAGGCGACCTTCCCGGCCGGCACCCTCACCGGCGCGCCCAAGGTGCACGCCATGGAGCTGATCGACCAGCTGGAGCCGACCAAGCGCGGCATCTACGGCGGCGCCTGTGGTTACCTGAGCTACGCCGGGGACATGGACGTGGCGATTGCGATCCGCACCGGCATCATCAAGGACCAGACGCTCTACGTGCAGGCCGCGGCCGGCGTGGTGGCCGACTCGGTGCCCGAGATGGAGTGGAGGGAAACGGAGCACAAGGCGCGCGCCTTGTTGCGTGCGGCCGAACTGGTTGAGGAGGGTCTGGAATGAACACGCCACTTCAAGTGCTCATGGTGGACAACTACGACTCGTTCACCTTCAACATCGTGCAGTACCTGGGTGAACTGGGGGCTGAGGTGACCGTGGTGCGCAACGACGAAGTCACGGTGGCAGAGTTGCAGACGCGGCTCGACGAAGGCCGCATGGACCGTCTGGTGATCTCGCCCGGCCCTTGCTCGCCGGCCGAAGCCGGCATCTCGGTCGCGGCGATCCAGCACTTCGCGGGCAAGTTGCCCATCCTGGGTGTGTGCCTGGGCCACCAGGCTATCGGCGCCGCGCTGGGCGGCACGGTGGTGCGCGCGCAGGAACTCATGCACGGCAAGACCAGCGTCATCACCACCACCCAGCAAGGCGTGTTTGCCAACCTGCCGGCGCAGTTCACCGTGAATCGCTACCACTCGCTGGCGATCCGCCGCAGCGACTGCCCGCCCGAGCTGGAAGTGACCGCCTGGACCGACGACGGCGAGATCATGGGCGTGAAGCACAAGACGCTGGCCATCGAAGGCGTGCAGTTCCACCCCGAGAGCATCCTCACCGAACACGGGCACGCGATGCTCAAGAACTTTCTGGAGCAGGCATGACAACGGTTGATTTGCGCAGCGACACGGTCACCCAGCCCACGCCCGCCATGCGCGAGGCCATGATGGCCGCGCCGCTGGGCGATGACGTGTTCGGCGACGACCCTTCCGTCAACGCGCTGCAGGACAAGGTGGCGGCCCTCACCGGCAAGGAGGCGGCGCTCTTCATGGCCAGCGGCACGCAGAGCAACCTGTGCGCGATGCTCGCCCACTGCGAGCGCGGCGACGAATACATCGTGGGGCAGAACGCGCACACTTACCGCTACGAAGGCGGCGGCGCGGCCGTGCTGGGCAGCATCCAGCCGCAGCCATTGGCGCAAAACGCGGTTGGCCAGATGCAGCTGGCTGACATCGCCGCCGCCATCAAGCCCGACGACCCGCACTTCGCGCGCACGCGCCTGCTGTGCCTGGAGAACACCTGGAACGGCCATCCCATGCCGGCTGAGTATCTGGACCAGGCCACGGCGCTGGCGCGTGAACATGGCCTGGCGGTGCACCTTGATGGCGCGCGTGTGTTCAACGCGGCGGTGGCGGCGGGTGGCGATCCGTTCACCGCTTTGCGCGGCATCGTTGATCGCTTCGACAGTGTGTCGGTCTGTTTCAGCAAGGGCCTGGGTGCACCGGTGGGCTCAGCGCTGTGCGGCTCCAAAGAGCTGATCCGCCGTGCGTTGCGCTGGCGCAAGATGCTCGGCGGCGGCCTGCGCCAGTCGGGCCTGCTCGCGGCCGCGGCGCACCACGCGCTGGACCACCATGTTCAGCGCCTGGCCGATGACCACGCGCTCGCGCAGCGCCTGGCCCAGGGGCTGGCCGGCATCGACGGACTGGCCGTGCGCTCGGCGCAAACCAACATCGTGTTTGTTGATGTGGCCAACGGCAGGGGCCCCGATCTGCTGGCGCACCTGGCGAAGGATGGCGTGCTTGCCACCGGCTTGATCGGTCTGCGGTTCGTGACGCACCTCGACGTGGACGCAGCCGGCATCGACCGCGCGATCAGCAGCACTCGCGCGTTCTTCGCGCAGGGCGCCACGGCCGCCAGCACACGTCCCACCGGCTCGGCCGTTTACTGAACGCAGGCGCACAGCCATGCCCGACCTGCCGCAACTCCTGCTCTTCATTGCCGCAGGCTGGCTGCTCAACCTCACGCCCGGCCCGGACGTGCTCTACATCGTGACCAATGCGCTCAAGAGCGGCGTGCGCGCCGGCATCGTGGCGGCGCTGGGCATCGTCAGCGGCTGCTTTGTGCATGTGTTCGCCGCCGCCGTGGGTGTGAGTGCGCTGCTGGCCACCTCAGCCACCGCGTTCACCGTGCTCAAGTGGATCGGCGCGGCCTACTTGTTGTGGATGGGTGTGCGCCTGCTGTTCTCCAAGGCCTCGCCGCTGAACCTGAACGCCGGCGTCGCCGACGTGGACCTGTGGCGCGTGTACCGCCGGGGTTTCCTCACCAACGTGCTGAACCCCAAGGTCGCGCTGTTCTTCCTGGCCTTCGTGCCGCAGTTCATCGCGCCGGACGCTCCCAACAAGGCGCTGGTTTTTCTGCTGCTGGGGCTGGTTTTCAACCTCAACTCGCTGCCGATCAACTTCGGTTATGCCTGGCTCGCCGCCTGGGCCGCGCGCCGCGTGCAGACCGTGCAGCGCGCCATGCACTGGATGGACCGCGCCGCGGGCCTGCTCTTCGTGGGCTTCGGCCTGCGCCTGGCCCTGGCCGACAATCCTGCCACATGAACCCAGAAGCTCCGGAGACACACATGCCCAACAGCCACAAGATCACCCCGCAAGAGGCGCTGCAGCGCACGATCGAACACCGCGAGATCTTCCACGACGAGATGCTGCACCTCATGCGCCTGATCATGAGCGGCGAGATGTCGCCCGTGATGATGGCGGCCTTCATCACCGGCCTGCGCGTGAAGAAAGAAACCATCGGCGAGATCACCGCTGCGGCGCAGGTGATGCGCGAGTTCTCGACCAAGGTGCATGTGGCCGACAAGACGCACCTGGTCGACATCGTGGGCACCGGTGGTGACGGCTCGCACACCTTCAACATCTCCACCTGCTCCATGTTCGTGGCCGCCGCGGCCGGCGCGCGCGTGAGCAAGCACGGTGGGCGCAGTGTGTCCAGCAAGAGCGGCAGCGCCGATGTCTTGGAGAGCCTGGGCATCAACATCAACCTCTCCCCCGAAGCCATCGCGCGCTGCATTGAGCAGGTCGGCGTGGGCTTCATGTTCGCGCCCAACCACCACCCGGCCATGAAGAACGTGGCCCCGGTGCGGCGCGAACTCGGCATCAAGACCATCTTCAACATCCTGGGCCCCCTGACCAACCCGGCCTCCGCACCCCACATCCTCATGGGGGTGTTCCACCCCGATCTGGTGGGCATCCAGGTGCGCGCGCTGCAGCGGCTGGGCGCTGAACATGCGGTGGTGGTGTATGGCCGTGACGGCATGGACGAGGTCTCGCTCGGCGCCGCCACGCTGGTGGGCGAACTGAAAAACGGCGAGATCTCCGAATACGAAATCCACCCCGAAGATTTCGGCATGACCATGGCCAGCAGCCGCGCGCTGCGCGTGGAAACGCCCGAGGCCTCGCGCCAGATGCTCATGGGTGTGCTCGAAGGCCGTGACGATCCGGCCTTCAAGGCCGCCAGCGAAATCGTGGCGCTCAACGCCGGCGTGGCGCTGTACGCGGCCAACGTCGTGCCCGACATGGGCGCTGGCATTGCACTCGCCCGCCGCACGCTCGCCGCTGGCGCCGCGCTGGCCAAACTCGAACAACTCAAGGCCTTCGCGGCCTGAACCGGACCCACCCCATGAGCGACATCCTGCAGAAAATCGTGAC